>CAVKMV010000034.1:9470-18986 GCA_963657675.1 Ruminococcus intestinalis | reverse complement strand
TATTTTTCTGCAAGCTCATTGGCAAAATTAAAATCAATACTTTCATTCAGGATATAATTTTCCAAAAATTTTTGATCAGAAGTGTTCAATTTGAACTTGCAATTTACCTATAATTTTCCTGCCTAATCTCAAAGCCTATCTGTTTTAATGCTGTCTGTTGACAATACAATAAATTTTCTTCAAGCAATGAAATTATTTTCTCATCATTTTCATAGCATACTAACTCTATTTTTTCTATAAGCTTATCTTGTGATAAACGCTCTAATAACGCACATGCCAAAATGCCTGAACCAGCACCAGCATCCAAGATTTTTACTTTGCCTGACAGCTTTGATAAATCATACATTTCTACCATAAAACGTGCTGTCTGCAAACTTGTAAAAAACTGCCCATATCTCTTGCGTTCCTGCTTTGGCATTTTGGCTATATATTCATTTGTTCTGGCAACAACAGTTTCTAGCATTTTTATCCCTTCTCCATGAGTATATTTCTATAAAAATTATACTACATAAAAGTAGCTTTGCGCAAGATTGTTAAACATTTGTTTTGTATTATGAGTTGTAAAAAAGGGAGACGTATCCGTCTCCCCAAGCCTTTTAATGCACGAAAATATCCCTCACTATGTTCACATCTATGCCCTTAGTCTGCAAAAAGCCAAAAAGGTACGCCTGCTCCAGGCGCTTCTTAAAGCCATCCAAACCGTTGCCATCATCTGCCACCGTCACGCGGTACATTTCCATAGGTGCTTTTTTATACGTTGCTGCCGTATTAATGCCCACGTGTCCCGTCAGCGCACGATAAAAGCCATATTTTTGCGCCGCCGCGATCACCCTGTCGTTATAGCTGCCATTGGGGTAGGCCAGCGTGCGCACAATGTAGCCGTCAAACTTTTTCTTCAGCCAGTAGCGCGACGTATCCGTTTCCCAGACCAGGTACTTTTCATCTATCTTCGCCAGCGGGTTGTGGCTGTAGGTGTGAGAGCCCAGCTCCATGCCTGCTGCGATCAGACCTTTAATCTCCTGCTCGTTCATGTGCAGCTCGTCACCAATATCCCTGTTGATAACAAAAAACGATCCCTTGGCATCATATTTTTGCAACAGGGGCAGAACCACGCTGTAATTATTTTTGTAGCCATCATCAAAGCTTAGAGCCACATATTTATCCACGCTCTCGCCCTGCTTCAGCCGCTCTGCCAGCTCTGCCACCGTCACGATGATATACCCCTGCTCCTTTAAATAGCGCAGGTGTGCTTCAAACAGCTCAGGCTTCATAATCAAGGTTTTGGGCCAGTCCGCACCCTCCTCCGGTCCCACTGCATGATACATCAATACGGGAGCGCCTGTCTTTTTATAAGCGGCGTATTCTGCCTGCCAGCGTGCGCCGTTCTGCTTCCAGGCCACACCTGCCGCCGCAGTCAGCACTAGCGCCAGCGCCACCAGTCCCAATAAAAGCTTTTTTATCATTTATCTGCGTTCTCCAATTCCATACCCATGCCCACAGCGATTTCCTGTAGCTTTTTTAAGCGATGGTTGATGCCTGATTTGCCCAGTCCCCCGGCGTAATCCACCAAATCATTCAGCGACACATCCGGATGGTCCAGACGCAGGCGTGCAATATCCTGCAGCCCCTGCGGCAGCTCGCTCAGACCCATGTGCTCGTCAATATACTTAATGCAGGCAACCTGGCGCACCGCTGCCTTCACCACCTTGTTGAGATTGGCAGTTTCGCAGTTCACCGCACGGTTGACGTTATTGCGCATTTCCTTCACAATGCGCACGTTTTCCAGCTCCATCATCGCGTTGTGCGCACCGATAACGCGCAAAAAGCTGATAATGCTTTCGCCATCCTTTAGGTAAACAATATACTCATTCTTCCTGTCCGTCAGCTTGGCCTTGAGCGAAAAGGTCTGCATCACCTTGATAATAGTGTGCGCAAAATCCTCGTTGCCCGTGACCATCTCCAGATGATAATCACTGGTGGGACGGCTGATGCTGCCACCACCCAAAAAGGCGCCGCGCAAAAAGGTGCGCTTGCAGTCATGTGTCGCCAAAAGCGGATTTTTCAAATCACTTTCCACACTCAAAAGCTGCAGCTCGTCCAGCGCACGCGCCACCTGCGGCGCAGGAATTACCTGCACCTGATAGCGGTTATTTTTCTTCAGGCGTCGCGACCTGGTAATGACGACCTCGGTCTGCACCTGGTAATTGCTTTTTAAGAGCTGCAGCACCCGCCGCGCCAGTGCTGCGTTTTCGGTAGAAAAATGTATACCGATGCTCATGCCGCGGATAATAATCGCGCCGCTCATGCGCAAAAGTCCCAAAAGCTCTGCCTTATCCATGGCAGCGTCGTTGCCCTCTATACGCGACAGTTCATTTTTTACGTCATTAGAAAAAGACAAGCAGGATCCACCTCTATCCTAAATTTTTGTTCCCATCCCTGGTTAATTCTTTTTATAAAGCTTCTTCATGCCGGCACGCATAAAGAAATAATCAAAAAACTGCATTCCCCTCCCAAACAGACGCAGGCGGTAAATGAGCGCTATCAGCACGCGCGCCAGCTTGCGCGGGTCGTGACGCACCAAATCGTCCTTGCTGATTAGGCGCGCAGGCACCACGGTGATGCCCAAGGCGCGGATTTTATCTATATCGGACGCAATCGGCTGCGAGCCCTCAGCCTCATATTGGCGCAGCTTATCACCTGTAACCTCCTGGCTGTTGACGATGACGTAATCCAAAAACTGCACGCCCACATGCTCCACAAGCGCCTGCACATGCTCATAGGCGCCATAGCCATCGGTTTCACCCGGCTGCGTCATCACGTTGCAGATATAAATCTTCACAGCCTTAGAGCGAATTACCGCCTCGCGGATTCCCTCCACCAAAAGGTTGGGGATGACGCTGGTGTAAAGGCTGCCAGGACCCAAAATCAGTACGTCCGCCTTCATGATAGCCTCAACCGCGCCGTTTGCCGCCTGCGCTTCGGCCGGCAGCATGCGCATACGCTCAATATGCTTATGCACCTTGGGGATTTCGGATTCACCTGTAACCACCGTGCCATCCGTCATCTGCGCCTGCAGCTGGATATTGGCCAGAGTTGAAGGAATCACCCTGCCGCGCACCTTTAGAATCTGGCTGGTGGCGTTAAGCCCGGCCTCCATACCGCCCTCTGCCTGCGCCATTGCCGCAATGAACAAATTGCCGAAGCAGTGTCCTGCCAGCGGCGAATCTCCCTGAAAGCGGTACTGCATCAGGCGCTCCATCAAAGGCTCGCGGTCAGCCAGCGCCGTCAGGCAGTTGCGCAAATCACCCGGAGGAATAATCCCCAGCTCCTTGCGCAGACGGCCGGAGCTGCCGCCATCATCTGCCGAGGTGACCACGGCAGTGCAATTATTCGTGATATACTTCATGCCGCGCAGCAGCGTAGACAGGCCTGTGCCGCCGCCCACCACGGTGATAGCAGGACCGCGCGTCAGCTTGCGCTGCATAAAGATTGTTTCCATCAGCGAGCCGTTTTTATCGGGCACGACCACAGCCACCACCGAGCTGATTAAGCGGCGCGTGCCATAGACCATAATGACGAAGCCTATCAGCAAAAACGCCACGCCCATGCCCATAATCAGCGCGTTAGAGTAGCGTCCCGTCGTCAGGTAGGTCATCTGAAAGAGCAGCTCCTCCGCCTTGCCCATCAGCTGATAATTAAAAAACAAAGCCAGTCCCAACGCGCACAAAAGCACTCCCACCGCAAAAAGCAGCAGCCAGCGCTTTAGGTTTATGCCGGGACACAGCCAGCTAATCCAACCCATAGAGTCCTCCCTTACTTTTGCCGCGGCACGTCACGGTGCGTAACGTCCACGTTGTAGCCCTTTTCGCGCAGGTACTCATACAGCTTGTTGGCGATAAAGACGCTGCGGTGCTGGCCGCCGGTGCAGCCCACGCTAATCACCAGCTGTGCCTTGCCCTCGTTGATATACTGGGGTACCAAAAAGTCCAGCAGCTGCTCTTCCAGCTTTAAATATTGAAAGGTCTGCGGATAGCGGCAGATAAAATCGGCCACAGGGCGGTCGTTGCCCGTCATATGGCGCAGCTCCTCCACGTAAAACGGATTGGGCAAAAAGCGCACGTCCAACACCAAATCGCTGTCCAGCGGCAGTCCGTGCTTAAAGCCAAAGGAGCGTACCACAATGCCCATGCGTTCCTTGGGCGCACCCTCGCCAAAAAGCTCCGTCACCCTGGCCTTGAGCTGCGACGGGCTCAAAACGGTGGTATCAATGATATACCTGGCCTTTTCGCGCAGCGGGTCCAAAAGCTCACGCTCGCAGGTGATGTTTTTGAGCAGCGTGTTGCGCTCGCCCAAGGGATGGCGGCGGCGCGTTTCCTTATAGCGGCGCACCAGCGTAGCGTCGGACGCATCCAAAAAGAGCAGCTCATATTTTTGCCCGCTGGCCTCCATCTCGTCCAAAACCTGCAACAGCTTGTCAAAAAAACGGCCGCCGCGGATATCCACCACCAGCGCCACCTTTTCCTCAGAGGTCTGGCGGCACAGCTCCGCAAACTTGGGGATGAGGGTTGCCGGCAAATTATCTATGCAAAAAAAATTTAGATCCTCCAGCGTGCGTACGACCTGGGTCTTGCCTGCGCCGGACATGCCTGTAATAATCAGAAAGTGTGACTGCATATTGCTTCACCTCTTAAATTCATTAGTAAATTATATTATAGCATAGTTGACGGCTGTGTGGCACGCAAAAATAAAAGACGACTGCTGACAGACGCAGGCATAAGAAAAGACAGGCCGCTCGCATAACGGTCTGTCCTTCTTGAGAGATTTTAAGGTGTAAGATTGTATTTAAATAATCATGGAAAACAAATTAATCAAGCTGCGGCTGGCTGCGCGGACGGTCCAAATCCTTGAGCATCTGCATATCGCGCTCGGTGCCACGGCCGGCAGTTGTCAGATAGCCGCCAATCATGATGCCGCTGGCGCCACCGCTCAGAGCCATAGACTGCAAATCACGCAGGTTCACCTCACGGCCGCCTGCAGTACGGATTTGCGCCTTGGGCAGTACAAAGCGGAACACGGCGAAGGCACGCAGAATCTCCAGCGGGGAAAGCGGCGCATTATTTTCAAACGGCGTACCGGGAATCGGCGTCAGCATGTTCAGCGGCACGCTGTCAATGCCCAGCTCCTTGAGGGTGAAGGCCCATTCCACACGCTGCTCGCGCGTTTCACCCAGGCCCAGAATACCACCGCTACAAACGCGCAGGCCGGCAGCCTGGGCATTTTTGATGGTAACAAATTTATCAGCATAGGTGTGGGTAGTGCAGATATCCGGAAAATGGCTGCCCGCGGTTTCCAGATTGGAATGATAGCGGGTTACGCCTGCAGCGCGCAGCTCCTTGGCCTGCTCCACCGTCAAAATGCCCAGGGAAGCGCAGACCTCAATCTGCAGCTCCTTCTTGATGCGGCTGAGCGTACGGCAAATATTGGCAAAGTCATCAGCCTTACTCTGGCCGCGGCCGCTGGTGACGATAGAAAAGCGCACAGCGCCGGCCTCCTTGGCCTTTTTGGCAGCGTTAAAAATTTCTTCCTCGCTCAACAGGCCATATTCCTTAACACCGGTATGATAATGTGCCGACTGGGCACAGAACTTGCAGTTTTCGCTGCATTTGCCGCTGCGGCCGTTGATAATAGCACAGCAGTCCACGGCATTGCCGGCATATTTCTGGCGAATCTTATCGGCCATGGAAAGCAAGACCATGGTGTCATCATCGCTCACGTTAATAAGATAATTGGCCTCTTCCCTGGTAATATCCTCACCGGACAAAACCTTTTCGGCCAAAGCAATAATTTTTTGCATTATTAATTCACATCCCTAACCATAGTAGTTAACCCCCCATTTCCTTGGGTTAACTGTTTCTATTATATAGCAGAATACAAAATACGTCAATCGCCACTTTTACGCAGTTAACAAAAAAGGAGACGGCCGCAGCCATCTCCACAAAAGCTCTTTATCTGATTCCCGCTATGCCCAAAACAAGCCCCAGCACGCCGCTCATGCACAACGTATGGATAACGCTCATCTTATGGCGGATACACCAAAGCGAAATTGGCAGCACAATGCAGCCTATCAAATCCACCTTGCTAAAATCCTCCGGCAGCGTTTCGGTATTCCACAGCGCCAGCAGCACAAAGCTCAGGCCTGCCGCGCAGATGAGGGCCACGACAGCAGGACGCAGACCGTTGAGCACGCCGCGTACAGGACCAATGTCACCATATTTGAATACCAGGCGCGCCAGTGCCAGCACAATGAACACCGACGGAAAAACAAAGCCCACGGTAGCGGCAATAGCACCCGGGATGCCTGCAACCTTGGTGCCGACGAAGGTGGCGGCGTTAATGCCAATCGGACCCGGCGTCATCTGTGAAATAGTAAAAATATCAATAAACTGCGGCATCGTCATCCAGGCATGGTTTTCAATAACCTCCGCCTGGATAAGCGGCATGGAGGCATAACCGCCGCCCACGCAAAACGCACCTACCTTGACAAAGCTCCAGAAAAGCTCCCAATAAATATACATATCGCTGCCCCCTTACGCGTACTTTTTATCACGCAGCAAAAAGAAGCCGATAATGGCGTCCACAATAACCGCGTACATAAGATTAACATCAAAGCAATAGTTGGCAATAAACGTGCCCACAATGACCAAAAGCGGCAGCGCCAGCTTTTTCTTGAGCTCCTTTTTCAAAAGGTCTATCGCCACATTGATGATGATGGCAGTAGCACCGCACTGCATGCCCTTCAAAAGCAGCTGTATGTACTGGTTATGCGCAAAGGCATCATAGGCATAGGAAATTAGGCTCAGGGTAATCAGCGGCGGCAAAATCGTCGCCAACAGCGCCACCAGCGTGCCCTTAATACCTGCCAGGCGGTAGCCCATGCTGATGGCGGCGTTGGCAGCCACAACGCCCGGGGCTGACTGCGCGATAGCCACCAGGTTGAGCGCCTCCTTGTCATCCATCCATTGATATTCATCGACAAACTTAGCCTTCAAAAGCGGGATGATGACGTAGCCACCGCCAATAGTAAAGGCGCTGATAATAAACGTAGACTTAAACAGCTTCCAGTAAAAATCCTTCTCTGCTGCAGGCTCCTGCATCTATAACACTCCCTCGTAACGTTTAGCCTTACTGGCGCAGCACGCCAGTATAATGGGAATATTATAACACATCCGGAGAGAAAAAACACCATAAGCCAGTTGACGAATATAAAAATCTCCCTGCCGCACATGCAGCAGGGAGATAAGTAAGCGTTATTCAGCTAATAACCGGTCACAAATTACATCATGCCGGGCATGCCGCCGCCCATCGGGGGCATTGCAGGAACTGCGCCTTCTTTTGCAGGCTTGTCAGCAACGATGGATTCGGTGGTAAGCACCATAGCTGCGATGCTGGCAGCATTTTGCAGTGCGCTTCTGGTAACCTTGGTCGGGTCAACAATGCCGGCTTCAATCATGTCAACGTATTCTTCAGTCAGAGCGTTGAAGCCATAGCCCTTGCGGCTGCGTTTAATGGTGTCAACAATTACAGCGCCCTCAAGGCCTGCGTTGTAAGCGATTTGACGTACAGGCTCTTCAATAGCGCGTTTAACGATTTCTACGCCGGTCTTTTCGTCGCCGGTTGCTTTAATCTTGGCCAGTGCGGGCTGTACCTGCAGCAATGCAGTACCGCCGCCGGCAACAATGCCTTCAGCAACAGCAGCACGGGTAGCGTTCAAGGCATCCTCAATGCGCAGCTTTTTGTCCTTCAGCTCAACCTCGGTAGCAGCACCGACCTTAATAACAGCTACACCGCCAGCCAGCTTAGCCAGGCGCTCCTGCAGTTTTTCTTTATCAAAATCAGAGGTGGTTTCGGGGATTTGCGCACGGATTTGGGCAACACGGGCTTCGATTTCAGCCTTATCGCCTTGGCCGTCAACGATGGTGGTCAGCTCCTTGGTTACACGAACCTGGCCTGCACGGCCCAGGTCAGCAACGCTTGCGCTGTCCAGCTTACGGCCAACCTCTTCGCTGATTACGGTTGCACCGGTCAGAGCAGCGATGTCCTGCAGCATTGCCTTGCGACGGTCGCCGAAGCCGGGAGCCTTAACGGCAACAGCCTTGAAGGTGCCACGCAGCTTGTTGACAACCAGAGTTGCCAGTGCTTCGCCTTCAACATCCTCGGCGATAATCAGCAGCTCGCCGCCGTTTTGGACAACCTTTTCCAAAACAGGCATGATGTCTGCAATCATGGTAATCTTTCTATCGGTGATGAATACGTACGGATTGCTCAGTACGGCTTCCATCTTATCAGCATCGGTAGCCATGTACGGGGAAATGTAGCCGCGGTCAAATTGCATACCTTCTACAGTTTCCAGATGGGTTTCCATGGTCTTGGATTCTTCAACGGTGATAACGCCGTCGTCGCCAACCTTTTCCATAGCGTCGGCAATCAGGTTACCGATTTCATCATCAGCTGCAGAAATAGAAGCAACCTGGGTCTTGGCAGCCTTGGTTTCTACCTTTTGTGAAATGTTCTTCAGCTCATCAACCAAAACGTCAACAGCCTTTTTAATGCCCCTCTTCAGCACCATCGGGTTAGCGCCGGCAGCAACGTTGCGCATACCTTCGTTAATCATAGCCTGTGCCAAAACGGTAGCGGTGGTGGTGCCATCGCCGGCAACATCATTGGTTTTGATAGAAACCTCTTTAACCAGCTGTGCGCCCATATTTTCAAACGGGTCTTCCAGCTCAATATCACGGGCAATGGTTACACCGTCGTTGGTGATGGTCGGTGCGCCAAATTTCTTTTCCAGTACAACGTTGCGGCCCTTAGGACCAAGGGTTACCTTTACAGCATCAGCCAGGGCGTTTACGCCACGCTCCAGGCTACGGCGTGCTTCTTCATTAAACAGGATTTGTTTAGCCATTTTATATCGCTCCTTTAGTTAAATCTCAATTACTGTATATAAGGAAAATTATTTTTCGATAGTAGCCAGAATATCGCGCTCGTTCAGCAGCAGATAATCCTTGCCTTCATGCTTTACAGGAGTGCCGCTGTATTTAGCGAAGATGATTTCGTCACCAACCTTAACCTCAGGCTTAAGCAGGGTGCCGTTATCGCTATACTTGCCTCTGCCTACAGCCAGAACCTTGCCCTGCTGCGGTTTTTCCTTTACTGCAGTGTCCGGCAGGAAAATGCCGCTGGCAGTTTTTTCTTCTACTTCTACAACTTCTACAACAACGTGGTCAGCTAATGGTTTTAACATTTTTATAACCCCTTTCGAGTACTTTATTAAAGTGAGAGAAATTTGCTTCTTTCCTGTTAGCACTCAATATATCCGAGTGCTAACTACAATTATTATTATAACCATATTCCTAAAAAATGCAAGTGCTTTTGTGCATTTTTTTACAAATTTGTCGCAATTTCTGCTTCACAGCTGCAAAAAATAGGTTCACAGCTAAAAATTTCTGCTTCGCAGGG
>CAVKMV010000034.1:0-9416 GCA_963657675.1 Ruminococcus intestinalis | reverse complement strand
TCTGCTTCAGCAGCTCATTTTTTGGGCATAAGCAAAAAAATCACTGCCACTAGGCCTTTGCCCCTGACAGTGATTCTAATGCGATTTTTATCTTTTGGCCGCAGCAGCAATAACGCTTTCTGCCAGCTCCTTCAGGCTGATGCGTCTGGCCATACTGAACTGCTGCATCTTGCGGTAGGCCTCCTGCTCCGTCATGCCGTGTGCCGCCATTAAGATACCCTTGGCGCGGTCTAACAGCTTGCGTGTTTCCAGGCTGTCCTTCAGCTGGTCCAGCTCGATATTGAGCCTTTGCACCTCAGCAAAACGCTTTACGGCGATTTCCATCGCCGGGAAGAGCTGCTCCTCGCGGATTGGCTTTACCAGATAAGCAATAACGCCTGCATCCGAGGCCTTTTCTACAATATCCTGCTGGCTGTAGGCCGTCAGCAGCAGCACCGGCGCGATATTTTCGGCTGCAATCACCTTGGCCGCGGTAATGCCGTCCATAATAGGCATCTTCACATCCATGATAATAAATTCCGGCTTCAGCTCCTTGGCCAGCTTAATAGCCTCCTGGCCGTTGGCAGCCTCGCCTACGATCTCGTGACCGGCATCCATCAGCATTTCGCGCAAATCCAGACGCAGAATCGCTTCATCATCAGCCAGTAATATTCTAAGCTTCTTTAACATCTTCCATGCCCCCCTTAGGAATTGTTACTAATGCAAGTGTACCGCCTTCCTCGCGGTTCGTCAAGGTAAAACTACCCTGCAAATCGGCCTCGGCCATAGTTTTTATTATTTTCAGGCCCAGGCTCTGACGGCGGCTGCTTAGCGAAAAGCCCTCCGGCAATCCCACGCCGTCATCAGCGATAGAAAGCACGTACTGCCGCTCCTCCTCGGCAAAGCGCACCTGCAGCATACCGCTCATGCGTCCTTCAAAGGCGTGCTCAATGGTGTTTTGCAGCAGCTCGTTCAAAATCAGCGCGATGCTCGTCGCCTTGTCCGACGGCAGCTGCACCTGCGCCGCCCTAAAATCTGCCTGCAGCGCAAAGTCGGGGTTCAGCATGCTGCTGATGATGGCCTGGTAAATGCCCTTGGCCACCTTGCCCACGTCAATCAGGCCCGTATCCTGCTGCGACAGGTATTCATGCACAATCGCTATGCTGTTGACGCGGTTGACGCAGTCACGCAGCACGATTTTGGTTTCATCGCACTCTGCACGCCGCTCCTGCAGGCGTAGCAGGCTGGCGATGGTCTGCAGGTTATTTTTTACACGATGGTGGATTTCCTTGATCACCACCGATTTAATCAGCAGCTCCTCGTCCTTTTTGCGCAGCTCGGTGATATCCTGCAAAATGACGATGGCACAGCCTCCCCGCGGACGCGGGATTACCGGCAGGATGCGTATCGAAAGCAGCAGACCGTGCATAGTAAATTCCTTGCTTTCGGCTGTGCCTGTTTCCATAACCATCCCCACCAGCGGCCAGTTAATGGCCACCTCATTGGTGCGGCAGCCGACGACGTGCGAAATGTCCATCACATCAAACATATGACGCGCGCGATTATTGGCAGCCACAATCATCTTGTTGGGATCCACCACCATGATGCCATCCGATGGCAGCAGGCGGCAATAATTGGGGTTATTGGCCACCGACTGCTTCAAATTGCACATCAGCTCCAGCGACTGCGCGATAATGATATCATCAGGCGCCGTGCTTTCAAAGCTGGCGGCAGCGTAGCAATGGCCTCGGCCGTCACGCAGCGGGTAAACCTTCAGGCAGTTAAACACGCCTAATGCCCATTCACGCTTGCCGCTGACAGGAATATTTTTTTGCAGCACACGCGTGACCAGCGGCTCCTCCACCGCGCGCAGGCGGCGTCCCGTAATATCCGGGCGCACGTTGCCAACCTGCGTCATAGGCTGCTCCTGCTTATACACATAAAGAAATTTTTTATTTTCGTCAGCCAGATAAATCGTCACTGTAGCATGTGCGATATCGGCCGCCAGTCCCAGCACATGCTGCATTGCCTGTAAACTATTCTTTTGTTCTGCCGTTAAATTGCTCAACATGTTTACACGCCTCCTTCCCCTATTGTACTTTCCACAGCCTTTTATAGTTAATCCACAAACTTATCCACTATATCCACATGCTTTTCCACATGTATTGTGGCTTGCATAAGCTGGTATTACCCACTTATCCACAGAATCCACAGGCTTATGCACTCTTTTGGACATTTGTCTAACCCAGCTTTAGCGATGGATTAGCGTTCAAATCCAGTGGACTGAAGCTGCCGACCTGATACATAAAATAACCACGGCAGGCAATCATCACAGCGTTATCCGTACACAGGATGGGCGTTGGGTGTACCAGCTTGGCACCAATGCCTTTCATAGCCTGCGCCAAGCTGCTTTGCAGCGTCTTGTTCGCCGAAACGCCACCTGCAAGCACAATTTTGCTATAGCCTGTCGCCTGCATCGCATGCACAGCCTCCTTCACCAGCGCATCGGTCACAGCGCGCTGGAAGGACGCAGCCACGTCGCTGCGGTTCACCTCGCGCCCTGCCTGCTGCTGGTTATGCAAGTAGTTGATAACAGCGGACTTAAGGCCGCTGAAGCTGAATTCATAAGGCTTATCCAGCTTGGCCAAGGGGAATCTGATGGCCTGGTCGTTGCCTCCCAATGCCAAGCGTTCGATTTCAGGACCGCCGGGATACGGCAGACCCATCACGCGCGCAATCTTATCGAAGGCCTCGCCTGCGGCGTCGTCACGTGTCTGCCCCAAAAGCTCAAAGCTGTTATAGCCGGTCACCTTCAGTAGCGCGGTATGGCCACCGCTAACCACCAAGGCCATAAACGGCGGCTTCAGCTCCTCATCGGCCAAAAAGTTGGCAAAAACATGTCCCTCTAAATGGTTCACGCCAATGAGCGGCTTACCCGCCGCCCACGCCAGCGCCTTGGCGGCTGACAGCCCCACGAGCAGCGCGCCCACAAGACCCGGACCGTAGGTGACGGCCACAGCGTCAATATCAGCAAGCGTAACGCCTGCCTGCGACAGCGCCTCATCAATGACCGGCATAACGTTTTCAATATGCTTGCGCGAAGCAATTTCCGGTACCACGCCGCCAAATTTGCGGTGGATGACGATTTGCGAGGAAATGATGTTGCTCAACACCTCGCGGCCGTTTTTCACAACGGCGGCAGCTGTTTCGTCACAGCTGCTTTCTATTCCCAAAATATAAATATCCTTCTGCTCCTTACACATGGCCTGCTCCTTTTTTATACAGCCACATAATAACTGCGTTTTCGTGATTATCCTCGTAATAATTGGGGCGGATGCCCTCGCTGGCAAAGCCGCAGGTCAGATAAGCCTTTTGCGCCGCCACGTTGCTTTCACGCACCTCCAGCGTCACCGCCTCCGCACCCAGCTCCCAGGCCTTCGCCACCATGGCCGCCGTCAGGCGTGTGCCAAAGCCCTGCCCGCGCTCAGCCTCTGCCACCGCTACGCGCGTCACCTGCGCCTCGCCTGCCACCAGCCAAAAGCCGGCGTAGCCCACGAGCGTACCACAGTCCTCCATAACCAGGTACGTGGTCAGCGCGTTATCCAGCTCGTTTTGCAGCATATTGGCGTTCCAGGCGTCATAAAAGGATTCTGCCTCAATTTCCGCAATACGTGCAATATCGCCGGCGGACATCGGCCGAAAGCTTATTGCTGCTTGTGCTTTTTCTCCCATAGCTCCTCCGCCTCAGATCTCCTGATATAGTATGGCTCCAGGCCAAAAATTTTCCTGTCCGCCTCTGCGTCAAATTCTGCAGCTGCCAAAAGCGCCACCGAGCCGGCCTTAGGCATACGCAACGGCGCAGGCGCAGCACTCACCCGGTCAGGCAAACCTGCCTGGACCAGCCTGTTACATTCACCCAAAAGCAGCGCTGGCCTGTCCTGCTCCTGCAGACGCTTCAAAGCCTGCTGCGCGCTCACCACAGCCACAGGCGCCAGCTCCACCAGCTCACCGGCACGCCATTCGTAGACAGCCTGATAATAATTGCCCTTTTGCGCGTCCAGCACAGGCGAAAGCACCAGCCCCTCCAGTCGGATGTTATAAGCCAGGGCCTTTAGGGTATCCACGCCATGCAGGCAGCACTGCCAGCTGTAGGCTATAGCCTCGGCCGTCGCCAGGCCAATGCGCAGGCCGGTAAACGAACCGGGTCCCATGCTCACCGCCAGCAAATCCACCGCGCCCTTTTTGACGCCTGTGCGTGTGAGCAGCTGGTCCAGCTGCGGCAGCAGCCCCTCGCTGTGCGTCATGCCCATGTTAATAGTATATTCCGTCAGGATTTCCCCATCACGGCACAAAGCCACCGTGCAGACCCTTGTCGCCGTATCAATTGCCAAAGTCAGCATCCTGCTTCACCTCCTGCAGCATTTTTTCGTAACGCGCGCCACGTGCTGTCAATACCGCCCTGCGCCCTGCACCCTCATGCAGCAGCGTTACCTGCAAATATTCCTCCGGCAGCTGCTCGCTAAACAGCTCCGCCCATTCAATCAGCGTCACGCCGTCACCACCGGCGTATTCGTCAAAGCCAATATCTTCCAGCTCCTCTGCGCGGTTCAACCTGTATAAATCAAAATGGCGCACCTGGCAGCTGCTGCCCTGGTACACATTCATAATCGCAAACGTAGGACTGGTGACATCATCTGCTGCTACGCCCAGGGCCATCGCCACACCGCGGCTGAGCAGTGTCTTGCCTGCGCCCAAATCGCCAGTAAGACAGATTACATCGCCATCCGCTGCATGAGCGCCCAAAAGCCTTCCCAAGGCTTCAGTAGCAGCACTATCCTGTAAATATATTTCCATAAGCATCTCTCCATTTGAAAAAGCGGTACCGTGGTACCGCTTGCATGTAAAATCACAACAGTGTAGTATTACGCGTCAACGGGTCCTCAATATCCATATGACCGCTCAGGGTGATAACCTTTTTGCCTTCAACCAAAATCTGTACGCGTTTGATTTCAGGAAACTCCGTCAACGTATTGGTAATCGCATAGCACAGCATCAGCTCGCCATAGGACCCCTGTCCCTTTTTGGCCAGCTCCTTGCTGAAATCGGCATAGGCAGTACCATCCTTGTCAATTTTCAGGCTACGCACCTTGGTGCCAATGGGCACGACGTCATCCATTTTAGCATCCTGCGGCTTGGTCGTTACCAGTGCGGTCAAAGCATTTTCTGCCAGGCTCTTACCGTTATCTTCCATGGTTATCCTTTCCGGCAGCAGCTTTTCGCTGCCATCAGACGCTGCCCTGTACACCACAAAGCTTATCTTTTTTACCTCCTGCGCTACAGGGGCAGCAGGCTTAGGATTTGTCTTTTCCGGGTGCTTAACAGCGTTATCGCTGCAGCCGGCCACAGCAAAGACCAGCACAAGCAGCACCGCCAGCAATATTTTTTTCATATCAACGCCTCCACCTGCTGCCTACGCAAAATACTTCTCAATGCCATCTGCAATCAAACGTGCCGTCTTCTTCTGGAACCATTTTCCCTTCATCAGGGTCAGCTCCTTTTCGTTGCTGATAAAGCACATCTCTATAAGCGTAGCAGGCATACTGATACGCTTGATTACATAAAAGTTAGCCTGACGCACACCCAGATCATCCACGCCAAAATTGGCCGCCAGCTGATTTTGGATGCTCCTTGCCAGCTTCAGGTCGCTGGAGGTTTTGGGATAATAGTACGAGGAAAAGCCACCCACGTTTTTATTGACCGAGGAATTGATATGCAGACTGACGAAAATATCAGAGCTATATTTTTCGCCCACGTTGACGCGTGCCTGCAGCTCCTGCACGTCACTGGCGTTGGGGCCGTAAACATCCACGTCCGTGCTGCGCGTCATATATACCTTGGCACCCCTGGCCTCCAGCAGCTCCTTGACCATTTTGGTAATCGGCAGGGTGATATCCTTTTCCTTGGTGCCATCACTGCCAATGGCACCCGGGTCGCTGCCGCCGTGGCCTGCATCCAAGGTAATAACCTTGCCGGAAACGCCGCCACTTGTGCGGTAGCTGCCGCTGCCCTTGACTGCTACAGCCTGCGCCGCTGCACTTGTGCCGGCAGCGCTATCCGCCCTGATCACAGCCGTATTTCTTTTACTATCTGACTTCTTGCTCTGTGTTTTTTTAACTGCAGCCGTCTGCTTTGCTTCAGCAGCTGCTGTCTGCTTTTTCGCCGTGCCGGCAGAAGCGGCCTGCGTGCTTTTTACATCAGAGGTTTTAGCAGCGGTTGAACGGCTCTTGGCTACAGCCGTTGTAGAAACACTTGGCGTACTTTTGGCCGCCGTGCCGGTAGAAGCAGATGTATGCCTTACCGTTGCAGCCGTAGAAGCAGCTGCCGTGCTTTTTACGGCTGTAGCTGAATAAGTGCCTGCCGTGCTCACACGGTGCGGCCTGTTGCTCACCACCGGCTTATTGCTGACAATGACGCCTGCAGCAGCACTTTGAGTAGCAGCCTGCTGCGATGACTGCGCAACATCCAGCACTATGCGGAAGGGACGGCCTGTTGCCGCATCCTTCTTCAGGACAAAGGCCTTATAAGCGTTTGCGGCAAGCCTTTGCTTAAGCGGTACGCGTACCACAGTATTGCTTCCCTGTGCAAGCACCTGCAAGGAATCAGCAAGCTGACTTTTTATAGCGCGCCTGTCAGGAGCCTGGCTGGACTTTTTAGCATTAACCGTCAATTTAAGGATATCGTCCTTTATATCCACAGCGTAACCTGCCGTATCCGTTACATCAACGACAAACCGCAGGACATTATCCTTATTAACGCCCCATTTTACATCTGTAACCTGCGCCGCCTGGGCCACTGCACACATAAGCACACAGCAAGCCAGCAGCGTCAGCAGGAAAATCTTGCGCAAAAGCTTCACCTCGCCAATCCATTTTATTCTAACAGCTTATTTTAACACTTTTTATGTATGTCTGTAAATGTATTTACCCCTTATTCACCCACAAGCACCTTTTGGCGTGCTGCGGGCAGATACTGCGCCAGCTCACCTGCTGCCAGGCCAATGTCGATACCGCTCAGCTCTGCTGCCAGACCATGCAGGTAAACGCCGCAGATAGCAGCCTCCTGCAGCGAAATCTCCTGCGCCGCCAGCCCTGCGATAATACCCGTCAGCACGTCGCCGCTGCCGCCTGTTGCCAAGGCGCTCGTCCCCGTGCTGTTTACATAAACAGTACCATCAGGACAGCCTATAACCGTAGGCGCGCCCTTCAGGACAACCACTGCCTGCCATTCCTTGGCATATTTTTGCACCACTGCTATCCTGTCGCTGTTTATAGCTTCAACCTCCAAGCCGGTCAGACGTGCCATTTCCCCCGGATGCGGCGTAAGCACCTTGGGAACCTGCAGCTGCGCCAGAATATCCGTGTGATCCTTGAGTGCCGTCAATGCGTCTGCATCAATAACTACCGGCACCTCTGCCTTCAGCAGCACGTCACGCACCACCTGCTGCGTGCTTTCGCTGGTGCCCAAACCGCAACCGATGGCAAGTATATCCGCAGCATTGGCGCTTTTTACAATATCTCCTGCAGCACTGCCGCCTAAAATACCAGGCATACGCTCCAGCAGTCCCTGCACCATAACCTCCGTCAGCTTGCACGCCAAAACGTCACGGCTGGCAAGCGGTGTGAGCAGCGACACCAGGCCTGCGCCTGCCTTTACCGCCGCACTGCTGCACAGGGCAGCGGCACCCACGTAGCCGGGACTGCCGGCGCAGACAACTACACGGCCGGCATCACCCTTATGCGCGTCAGCCTTACGTAGCGGCAAAAGCTCACGCACAACGTCCTCCGTCAGGCGGAACTTGCCGCTGCTGCAGGCATCCAGCAATTTAGCAGGCAGACCTATATCCGCCAGCTCAATATCGCCGCAATATTCACGTCCCGGGTACAGCAGCAGGCCGGTCTTGATAAGACCCATCGTCACCGTCACATCCGCACGCACTGCCTGCTCGGCCGCATTGCCGTTATCCGCGTTCACGCCTGTCGGCACATCCACTGCCAGCACGTATTTGCCGCTGGCGTTAATCAGGCTGCAGGCACGCAGCAAATCTCCCTGCAGCTCACCATGAAAGCCAGTACCCAAAAGCGCGTCCACAACCACGTCCGCACGGCTGGCGGCCAGCTCGGCCAGCACCCAGTCGTCCTCGCAGCCAATAACATCCACACGGCCGCCGTCCTTAACGAACATCTTCAGCTCAACTGCCGCATCACCTATAATGTCGGCAAGCTGTGCGCCCACTACGAAAACGCGCACCTCACTACCGTAGCTTGTAAGCCAGCGGGCAGCACCAAAGCCATCGCCACCGTTATTGCCGGCGCCACAAAAGACAACCACGCTCTGTCCGTCCACCACGTCAAGCGCCTCTACCGTGGCATCTGCCACAGCCTGCGCTGCTGTATCCATAAGTACGATACCGGGCACAGCGTAATCCGTCTGCGCCTGCATGTCAATTTGTTTCATTTCCTGTGCTGTAACAAGCTTCATTTTCCGTCCTCCATTACTACATAAGCCATTGCCATTGCCTTACTATGGCTCAGGCTGATTTTTATATTTTTTACACCCAGCTGCTCTGCCAGGCCGGCAAAGTAACCGCTAAGACGCACCTCCGGTTTTCCGAGGGCGTCGTTTGTAACAGCAATTTCCTGCAGCGTGCCGCCACGCAGGCCCGTACCCAAGGCCTTGAGCACTGCCTCCTTAGCCGCAAAGCGGGCAGCAAAGCTGGCGGCGGCCTGCCGGCCACGGTCTTGACAATAAGCTATTTCGTGCTCAGTATAAACGCGTCTTACAAAGGCTGCTCGTTCTATTGCCTGGGAAATACGCTCAATTTCTATAAGATCACAGCCAATCCCTATAACCACCGTCTGCCTCCTTTATATTGCTTTAGTAACTATATCTTATTCTTGCATAGTAAGCAAAAATCCTTTTTTTATTTGCAGGTTTCACAAAGAAATTGAAAATTTGGCTGTATTCGCTTATGCACTAGATGATTTTGTCTAAGACTAGATGTTTTTTGTCTAGTCCTAGACAAAAATAAACATCTAGTGCTATAATTTTGTCTAGTGAGGTGAAGCATATGGCTATTACAATTTCAGTAGAAGAATTATTAAAGCAGCAGGTGGTGGAATCATCCCGCATAGAATACAAAAAGGATTTCAACCCTACTACTATCGTACACTCTATCTGTGCCTTTGCTAACGATATCGATAATATTGGCGGAGGCTATATTCTTATAGGCGTAGATGAATGTAACGGTATCCCAAAACTTCCCATTCAAGGAATCGCCAAGGAACGTGTTGATGGCATTTTAAAAAAGCTGCTGGAATTATGTCATTTTATCGAGCCTCTGTATGAGCCACAGGTAGAACCAATACGTTATAAGGATA
>CAVKMV010000033.1:0-19089 GCA_963657675.1 Ruminococcus intestinalis | reverse complement strand
GTCAACCCCCCCCGATTTTTATATATCAAATATTTTTGAATTTTATCTCTCAAACTATCCTTTGACTTTTTATTTGCGTATGTAATTTATTGATTATTACAATTGCTTTTATCCTGATGGTTTACATTTTATTACTTTTTGATCTTTTTGCTTATTAGTAAAAGCTCTTTTTATGCAACTGATACGAATTTTGTAAATAAAAAAAGCACCCGCGCATCCCTGCGCAGGTGCTTTACTTGCAGCTTATTTTTTGTATTTGGGAACACCATTAGGAATATCCAGCACCACGGTGATAATAACAGTGCTGTCGGTGGATTTTGCTGCCGTATCCATAAAGATAACAGTAGCACCCTTATCCAGGTAATAGTTTACTTCCTCAACGCCACCCTTGTTGTTGTTAGAAAAAGTAAACATTCTTTCCTTGGCCATAGCCATTCCGCTTGTGCCAACAACCAGCAGGGCTGCTGCCAACAGCGTAAGCAAAGCTTTCTTCATTGTGCTCACTCCTTTTTTTCTTCAGCGTCTTTTTTCATAATACGCTCCAGCTCCTGCATAAAGTTGCGCACGTCAGCAAACTGACGGTATACAGAAGCAAAACGCACATAAGCAATCTGGTCGGTCTTTTCCAAATGCTGCATCACCAGCTCGCCAATCTGCGCGCTGGGAACCTCGGATTCCTGGCTCATACGCAGCTCGCGCTCAATGCTTTCAGCAATCTCCTGAATCTTTTCGTAGGATACAGGACGTTTTTCAAAGGCCTTCAAGAGGCCGGCCAACAGCTTTTTACCATCAAACAGCTCGCGGCGGCCATCCTTCTTGCTCACTACGAGCGGCGTTTCCTCATATTTTTCGTAGGTGGTAAAGCGTTTGCCGCACTTGGGGCATTCACGCCTGCGACGTATAGAGCTGCCATCCTCCACAGAACGGCTGTCAACAACACGACTGTCCCTATAGGCACAAAACGGGCATTTCATACTACCTTGCCTCCCTTTTTATCAACGGCGCAGCCATGGCGGAATCTCGGTGGATCTTGGATAGCCTTCATTTTTGATGATACCGCTGCCACTGCGGCCTGCGCCTGTGCGGCCAGGAGCGCTTGGGGCAGCAGCAGGCTTTTTTTCAAAGCCCGTAGCGATAACGGTAACGCGAATCTCATCACCTATCTTTTCATCAATCACGGCACCAAAAATAATCGTAGCGTTAGGATCGGCAGCCTCGGTAATAATATCGCTTGCCTCGTTAACGTCAAACAGCGACATCTCCTTGCCGCCCGTGATATTAATCAGCACGCCCTGGGCGCCATCAATTACTGCTTCCAGAAGTGGGCTCTTGATTGCGGCCTCGGCAGCTGCCTTAGCGCCACCCTCGCCCTTACCGGTACCCACGCCCATCAGGGCGCTGCCTGCATCGGACATTACCGTCTTAACATCGGCAAAATCCAGGTTAATCAGGCCAGGCACCGCTATCAAATTAGAAATACCCTGTACGCCCTCACGCAACACGTCATCCGCAATGTGGAAGGCCTCCAGCATAGAGGTATGCTTATCCACAAGCTCCAGCAGACGGTCGTTAGGAATAGTCACCAGTGTATCAACCTTTTCCTTAAGGTTAACAATGCCGGCATCCGCGTACTTCATACGTCTTGGTCCTTCAAAGCGAAAGGGCTTCGTCACAACGCCTACGGTCAGGGCGCCAATCTCCTTGGCACATTCGGCAACAACAGGAGCAGCACCGGTGCCGGTGCCACCGCCCATACCGGCCGTAACAAAGACCATATCAGCACCCTTGAGCACCTCCACGAGCTGCTCACGCGATTCCTCGGCAGCCTTTTCGCCAATTTCCGGCTTGGCACCTGCGCCAAGTCCCTTGGTGAGCTTTTCACCGATCTGGATTTTCTTTTCGGCCTTAGATAACATCAACGCCTGCTTATCACTGTTCACAGCAATAAACTCTACGCCTCTTACGCCCGCCTCAATCATACGGTTGACAGCATTGTTGCCACCGCCGCCTACGCCAATAACCTTAATATTGGCCAACGGTTCGAAGGTTGTTTCCACATCATCAAACATATCTTTTATCCCCCTTAGCTTGGGTAATAGTTTTATAAATACACATATGACATTCTACATATAGTGTTGTTTTTCCTGCTAACTACTAAAATTATTTCTAATATTTGTCATTTTCCCATATATAGACGGCGGATGATGGCCAAATTCTGGAAAATGCGTGTGCCGAAGATCAAAACAGCCACCAAATACAGGTCTATACCAATAAAGTTACCGGCGTAGCACAAAAAGGCTGCCAGAATACCATTGATAAAAAAGCCGGAAATGAAAATCTCAGTATCATAAAAGCCCTCCAGCGAAGAGCGCATACCGCCAAGCACCGCGTCCAAGCCGGCCATTACGGAAACGGCCAGCAGACGGCCGTATTCAGGCGGCAGGCTAAAGGGACAGTAAACACCGATAACAAGGCCAATAGCAAGGCCTGCAAGCGCATACCAAATCATTTCTTTTCAACCTCCTTGCCTGCCACCGTTTTGGCATATTCAAAGGTGCGCGGTGCCTTCAGCGCCGGTATATGCACCTTATCCTCTGTCTTGATTTTTACCTGTATACCCCAAAACTCAAAGGTTTCCACCACGCCGCCACGCAGGCGCAGGGCGCTAATCAAAGTTTTGGGCGCGCCAATCGCCTTTATCGTATACGGCGGCGCGCTGCGCACATTATTTACCGAAACCGTAGGTCCGGCACAACGCACCTCGCTCATCGCCACAATGCGCTGGTCGTTGAGCGAAATCGCTTCCGCGCCTGCAGCACGCAGCTCGTTGAGTACGCGCAGCAGATCCTCGTCATGGATGATGTAAAGGTTGGGGTTTTCGTTGGCCTTTTTAGAAATATTGCTGTCATCCAGCACGATTTCCACACCAGCGCCCTCCACATCTGTAAGGCCGGCCATCAGCTTCATGCGTTCATCAGCAGGGTCATCAGCAGCACCGGCGCGCAGGCTTTCCAGCTCTGCCAGCAGCTGTTTGTTTTCTGCCTCCATCCCCTTCAGACGCTCGGACAAATCCTCAACCCTGTCCATACGGACGGACCTTTGGCGTTCGGTTGTCTTGTATTGTACCGAAAGCATAAAGCCCAGCACCATAAACACAATCGCAATTAAAAGCTTGCCCTTAAAGTCCATTGTAAAAATTTCTTTCATTTTCTTACCCTCGATGCGACAACAGCCATAGCAGCTACAGCTATTACGGCCTGATTTCCTTCTCCCAATCAGGCAAAAGCTTGATATATGGTTTGGCGAAGGTCAAATCAATATATTCCGCCTTGATTGCTTTATCTTTTATTTCCTCAAAAACCGTCATGAATACAGGAGCCTTTTGCTCCAGCTCCTGCACCCTGCCCACGATAATAGGAAAGCTGCCCGTCATCCGCAGCTTCACCGTCTGTCTGTCATCAACAGCTATTTCGCCAATATGCTGCCTTGCCTCCGGCGTAAGCTGCTGCAAAAATTTAAGGATAGCGATGACGTTTTTATTGGCTATCACATCACCTATATAAACATTACCGCATTGCTCGCCCACCAGCACGGGGGCCTTGGCGTCAGGAATCGTAGTTGTAACGTTGATAACGATACCATTGTAATCCAGCTTCAGGTAGCTGTGATAGGAATTGGCAACATAGACCGCCGGCTCGCGCTCCTTGACAATCACCTGCAGCGTCGCAGGGAATTTATAGGACGCTTCAGTGCTTGCAAAGCGCACATCGTGCTCTAGTGCCTCACGCAGACGCGGCAGGCTAGCGTTAAAAAGGTTCAGCGGCCCGTCGCCACAGCCGGCAAGGTAAACTACATCCTTTTCCGTCAGCAGGCTGCTGCCATGAATACTGACACTGCCAAAGGCCAGCGACGGGCTGTGCAGGTAGCGCCAGCCTGCCACGCTGCCTGTAACCAGCAGCACCATTAAGCATAACAGGCGCAGCAGGCGCCAAAGCTTCCGGCGTCTGTGTCTGCGCAGACGCTCGCGTATCGTTAATGACGAATCCATGCTGCCCTCCTTGTTATACTGCAAAGCTGTGTTATTTAGCGCTCAATAAAATCCTCTCGCACAAATCAGGGAAGCTGATGCCGACTGCGGCCGCAGCCTTAGGCACCAGGCTGGTCGCTGTCATTCCCGGTACGGTGTTGGCCTCCAGCACGTAGGCTACGCCGTCCGCAGCCAAAATCGTGTCCACACGCGCCACGCCCGAAAGTCCCAGCAGCTTGTAGGTAGCAACCGCGATTCCCTGCACGTAGGCCGTGGTTTTTTCATCAAGCGGTGCAGGACAATGGTAGTCAGTAGCACCCTTGGTGTATTTGGAATGGAAGTCATAGGCACCGGAATGGGGTGCGATCCTGATTATCGGCAACGCCTTGGGCTCACCGTCCTCCTCCATAATAGAAATGGTCAGCTCCTTGCCCTGGATGCACTTTTCTGCCAGCACGTTGCGCGAATACTTAAAGGCTTCCTCCAGTGCAGGCACCACCTCGCCTGCAGTCTTGGGAATGACCACGCCGATGCTGGAGCCCTGGGTAGCGGCCTTGATAACCACAGGCAGACCAAATTCTGCTACAATTTTTTGTGCCAGTGCCTGCAAATCACCTGCGTCGTGCTTGTTGATAATCAGGCAGGGAGCAGTGGGAATGCCGGCGGACTGCAAATAGCGCTTAGTTGCCGATTTATCCATAGAAACAGCGCTTGCCAAAACGCCGCAGCCGGTGTAGGGAATGCCTGCTGCCTCCAAAATACTCTGCAGACGGCCATCCTCGCCGTACTTGCCATGCACTGCGTTAAACACCACCTTGGCGTCCATAGCACGCAGCTCGTTAATCAGATTGGGAGGATCCAGCTCCAGCTCCTTGGCATTGTAGCCCTTTTCGCGCAGGGCACTGGCAATAGCACCACCAGTCACACGCGAAATTTCGGCCTCCGAAGAAGGTCCGCCCAAAACAACGGCAATTACATCCTGTTTATTCATTTTGCACTACGCTCCAATTCTCTCACTAATTCCTCGCCAATCTTAAACACATCGCCTGCGCCGATGGTCATCACCAAATCACCCGGCCGCACCTCGCGCTCCAGATACTCTTCAGCCTTGGCCAGCTTACCGATATACAGCACATTCTGACCTGTTGCGGCCTTGATGCCTTCAGCAAGCTGCATGCTGCTCACGCCGGGGATGGGGTTTTCGCTGGCTGCATAAATATCCGTCAAAATCAGCTCATCACAATCGGCGAAGCATTGGCAGAACTCATTAAACAGCAGCTTGGTACGGGTGTAGCGGTGCGGCTGGAACACGCACAAAAGACGCTTTGGCTGCGTCTGGCGTGCTGCCTTCAGCGTTACACCGATTTCTGTCGGGTGGTGCGCATAATCATCAACCACCCACACGCCGCCGGCCTTGCCTTTGGTTTCAAAGCGGCGCTTGGCACCGCCAAATTTTTTGAGCGAGGCCAAAATGCTTGCCACCTCAATACCCATTTCGCGGGCAGCAGCAAAGGCGCCCATGGAATTAAGCACGTTGTGCCTGCCAGGAACCGCCAGCTCTACACGCGTCAGGTATTCGCCCTTATAATACAGGTCGTAGCTGGTGCCGCTTACGCCGTAGGCGATATTTTTCGCAGTATAATCCGCGCCCTCGCCTTCAACGCCATAGGTAATAACTGTGCCGGCTGTTTCTGCTGCCAAGCGGCGCACCTTGGGGTTATCAAAGCACAATACTGCCTTGCCACCCTCCTTGATATTGCCCACAAACTGCTTAAAGGCCTGATATATGTTTTCCTCTGTACCGTAATGGTCCAGATGGTCATCTTCAATGTTAGTCACAACAGCAAGATACGGCTGCAGCTTGAGGAAGGAGCCGTCGCTTTCATCAGCTTCGGCCACTACGAAGCGGCCTGCGCCATTGCGCGCGTTACCGCCTAAGCTGCTCACCTCGCCGCCGATAATCACCGTCGGGTCGACGCCACCCTCGGCTGCAATGCAGGAAACCATAGCGCTGGTCGTGGTTTTGCCATGCGCGCCTGCCACTGCCACACCGTCGGCAGCGTTCATAATTGCTGCCAGCACGTCGCTACGGTGCAGCACGGGAATGTTACGCTTTTGGGCTGCCAACAGCTCGGGGTTATCAGCATGGATAGCGGTTGAAATAACCACCGCCTCAGCATCATCCACCTGGCAGGCAGCGTGTCCCATATATACCATGGCGCCCTCCTGCGCCAGGTGCGCCGACATATGTCCGGCGTTCAGGTCTGACCCGCTCACATCATAACCGCGCTTAATCAGCACGTAGGCGATTGCGCTCATGCCTGCGCCGCCGATGCCGATAAAATGAATGTTGTGCAGGTTCGCTAATTTATTATCTGTCACTCGAGGCCCTCCCTTATCGTTGTACTAAGGCCACAGCTTCGCTGGCTATAACCCTGGCAGCCTGCGGCCTGCCCAGCCTTTTGGCTGCTGCCTGCATCTGCTGCAATTCCTCTTTATGCACTAATAAATGTTCTATAAATTCCAAAACAGCCTCGCCTGTCAAATCCTTATCCAAAATCACCTTGGCAGCACCCACTGCCTCCACCGCACGGGCGTTGAACTCCTGGTGATTGGCTGTTGCATAAGGATAAGGAACAAGCACTGACGGCACTCCCTTAGCCATCAGCTCGGCCAGGCCGATCGCACCGGCGCGAAAAACTGCCAGGTCAGCCGCTGCCAGCGCTACAGGCATATTGTGCAGATACGGCTTAATGATGATGTTATCCGCCACACCGCCACGCCTTTTGATTTCGGCCATATACTCCTCGTAGTTAACCTCACCTGTAGCATGCAGCACCTGCACCTCCTGCCGTCCCGACAGTGCCAGCTCTGCCTCCAGCATTGCTTTGTTAATGCTGCGTGCGCCGCGGCTGCCACCGGAAACAAGAATTGTCTTCTTGGCCGGGTCCAGGCCTAATTCGGCAACTGCCTCCTCGCGCGTATGCTGCAGGATTTCGCTACGGATGGGATTGCCGGTATATTTTTGCTCGGCCTTGCCGTGAAAATACTTGCCGGCCTCCTTGTAGCCCAAAAACACCTTACGCACATAACGCGATAAAATTTTATTGGTCACACCCGGCATAGCGTTCTGCTCCTGAATGCAGCAGGGAATACCCTTAAGCGCCGCAATGAACACTACAGGACCGCAAACATAACCACCCGTGCCAATCACAAGGTCAGGCTTTTCACTGCTGATGATTTTATAGGCATCATACAGGCCTGCCACCAGCTTAACCGCGCTACGCAGCGTGTCCAGGCTCAGACTGCGCCTGAAGCCAGCTACCTCGATAAACTCCAGCCTGTAGCCATAGCGGGGGATGATGTCCTTTTCCAGCCCCTGCTGCGTCCCCACAAAGCTGATATCCGCTTCGGGGCAAAGCTCCTTGATTTGGTCGGCAATAGTCAGCGCTGGGTAAATGTGCCCGCCCGTGCCGCCGCCGGAAAGAATTACCTTCACTCTTTAGCTCCTCCCTCCAAGGCGTGCACCAGCTTTTTGAAATAATTGCCACGCTCAGGATAATTTTTGAACATATCATAGGACGAGCAGGCCGGCGACAGCAGCACCACCTGCGGCTTATGCGCCATAGCGTGCGCCCTTTGCACTGCCTCTGCGAAGCTGTCCGCCAAAATAATATTCTGCACGCCGCAGGCCACAGCTGCTTCGTTAAAGCGCTCCTTGGCCTCACCCAGTAAAATCAGCGCGTCAGTCTTTTCCTTCACCAGCTGCATCATCGGCTCCAGCGGCGTCAGCTTGTCGTGACCGCCTGCCAGCAAAATGATGTGACCGTCAGCAAAGGCCTCCAACGCCTTAATCGTCGAATCGGTGTTAGTAGCCTTAGAATCATTATAATAAGGCACACCGTCTATAGTAGCAACGTATTCAATGCGGTGGGCGATGCTGCGGAAGCTGCGCAGGACGTCGGCCATGTCGCCAATGCTTACACCGGCAAAATAACCGCAGGCAATAGCCGCCAAAATATTTTCTTCGTTATGGCCGCCAAACAGGTGCAGCTCGCTGATATTGCACACCACCTGCCTGTCACCCTGCCAGCTGATGATAAAATCGCCATTTTGCATATAAATGCCCTGCTCCAGCTGCTCCCTGCGGCTGAAGTAGCACAGCTGACCCTTGGTCTGCGCACCCCAGGTGCGAACGATGGGATCATCGTAATTCAGCACCGTAACCTGTGCAGCAGTCTGCTGACGGAAAATGTTCTTCTTTGCCTCGCCGTAGGCCTCCATTGTATGATGGCGCTCCATGTGGTCCGGTGTAAGGTTCAGCACCACAGCGACGTCCGGACAGAAGGTGTTGACACGCTCCAGCTGAAAGCTCGAAAGCTCAGCTGCCAGCCAGGCGTTAGCAGGCAGGTGCTCCACCTCCTTAGACAGCGCCAGACCGATGTTGCCACCCACCGCCGAGGGCACAGGCAGACGCTTGAACATTTCGCCCACGATCGTTGTCGTGGTGGTCTTGCCGTTGGTGCCGGTGATGGCGGCAATATGGCCGCCATACTGGCGGTAGCCCAGCTCCACCTCGCTGATTACCTCAAGCCCCTGCGCCAGCGCCAGCTGCACATTAGCACTGTCACAGGCAATGCCCGGCGACAGCACCACCAGCTGCGCTTTACCCAAAAGCTCCCTGTAGGCAGCCTCACCCACGGCTAAGGCACCGCCGTTAGCTTTCAGAGCCTCTTGCAGCTCCTGGGGAATTTCGCAGGGAGCATCATTATACAAATACACCTGCTGCCCTTTGTCTGCCAGCACCTGCGCCGCACCGCGTCCGCTGACGCCGGCACCATATACAATCACTACTTTATTTTCAGCCATTACAAAACACCTTCTATATATATCGCACACTATCCATGTGCCTATTACATAATCGAACTCAGCCACAGCGCCAGGCCAACGACAGAAAGCAGGCAGCTTACAGCCGTAAACACACGCACAACCTTTACCTCGTTCCAGCCGCCCAGCTCAAAATGATGATGCAGCGGCGCCATGCGGAAGATACGTTTGCCACCTGTAAAGCGGAAGTAGGTAACCTGAATGATTACCGAAAGCGCCTCGGCGACATAAACACCGCCGATGATCACTAAAAGCAGCTCCGTGCGCGTCAAAAGCGCCAGCGCCGCAACTGCGCCGCCCAGCGCCAACGAGCCCGTATCACCCATAAACACCTTGGCAGGATGGCGGTTAAAGAGCAAAAAGCCCAGGCAGACACCGGTCAGACCCAGGGCGAAGCCGCTCACATCCAGCATTCCCTGCATATAAGCAATAAAGGCAAATGCCATCGTCACCGGCAGGCTGACAAAAGAAACCAGACCGTCTAAGCCATCAGTCAGGTTGACAGCGTTGGTGGTACCAACCAAAAGCAAAAAGGCCAAAACATAATAGCCCCAGCCCAAATCAATAACGGCGTTCACACCCGGAATCCACAGCTCGGTGTTCTGGATGTGGGTTTCGGCAAAATAGACATAAGCACCTGCAAGAATAAACTGCAGCAAAAACTTCTGCTTCGCCGTCAGTCCCAGGTTGCGCTTCATCACGACCTTGATATAATCATCAATAAAGCCAATCACGGCATGCCCCAAAGTCAGCACCAGCGCAATGATGATATGCGGCGTAAACTTGCCCCAAAAGAGCGCAAGCACCAAGGCAGCCAGCATCATCAGGCCGCCCATGGTGGGCGTGCCGCTTTTGGCCATATGGCTTGCAGGACCGCATTCGCGGATAGATTGTCCAAACTTCAGTCTATGCAAAAAGGGAATCAGCACAGGGCCGATTAATGCGCATACAATAAACGCGGTCACAGGAATTCCGACTAATTTTAACATTGATTGAATCTCTCTCCCTATTTTTATGGTCAGTATTTTTAGCCTTCAGGCGAAAGCCTCTGCTATGAGTAAATTTTATTTGAAAAGCTCCAGCATCTTGTCCACCTGCATAGAATGGCTGCCCTTGAGCAGGATGATATCACCTGCTGCCGCCATCAGGCGTAGCGTATCTGCCGCCTCCTGACGGTCGTCGCAATGAAAGCCCCTGCCGCCAAGCTTGGCTACCTCATCGGTGATATAGGCAGCATCATGGCCATAGGTAAGCACAAAATCAACGCCGTATTCCACGGCCCATCTGCCAACGCGGCGGTGTGCCTCCTCGCTGATAGTGCCCAGCTCCAGCATATCCGCCAGCACTGCGATAGTACGAGCCTTTCCGCGTGCCGCCTTTTTGGCCTCCGCCAGGGTTTTAAGCGCCGCCTCCATCGAAGCAGGACTGGCATTGTAGGCATCGTTGATAAAGGTAATATCGCCAATATAGATAATTTCCTGGCGGCTGCCGGTGAGGCGTGCCGTTGCCAACGCACGGACGCTGTCCTCCATAGGCACGCCGTAGCAGGCAGCACCGGCGATAGCGCTCAAAGCGTTGTAGACATTGTGCTCACCAATCAGCTGCAGGCGTACGCGGACTGCCTTGCCTGTTGCCCTTTCGGTACAGGTAAAGGTCGTGCCTGCGCCCGAGGTCACAATATCGCTGCCACGGTAATCGCACTGCTCGCCAAGGCCGAAGTAAACAACCTTAGCCTTGGTTTTCTCCGCAGCCTTCAGTACATATTCATTATCGCCATTAAGCACGGCAAAGCCGTCAGCAGGCAGATCAACGACGATCTCGCTCTTGGCCCTGCCAATATTTTCCATGCTGCCCAAAAGCTCCATGTGAGTTTCGCCGACATTGGTAATCAGGCCGCTGTCAGGCTCGGCGATGCGGCACAGCTCGGCAATCTGCCCCAGGCCGCGCATACCCATCTCCACGACCGCGATATCCGTATCAGGCTTAATCGATAACAGCGTTTTGGGCAGGCCGATTTCGTTATTAAAGTTTCCCTGGGTTTTGACAACGTTATACTTCACGCCCAGGCAGGCGGCCAGTAAATCCTTGGTGGAGGTTTTGCCATTGGAGCCCGTAATCGCAAAAACCTTGAGTCCCTGCTGCTTGAGGCGGTAGGCATGCGCCAGCTGCTGATAGGCCAGCAGCGTATCCTGCACCATGAACACAGCCACGCCTGCAGGCAGGCCCTCCACAGCGTGCGACACCACAACGCCCGCAGCACCCAGCTCCACAGCCTTGGCGCAGTAATCATGGCCGTCAAAGTTACCGCCCTTCAAGGCGACAAACAGCTCTCCCGGCTTAACGGCACGCGAATCGGTCGTCACGCCTGCAAAATCAAAATCAGCGCGCGCAGCTCCTGTCGCTGCCACAACTTCACTGGCCTTTAGCATTTTTTATCACTCCAGTATTCCATAACTACTTCTTTATCATCAAAGTGAATGGTTTTATCCTTCAAAATCTGGTAATTTTCGTGTCCCTTGCCGGCGATCAAAATCACATCGTCTGCAGCAGCGTTAGCCAAGGCATAGTTGATAGCCTCACGCCTGTCACTTAAACGGGTAACATGCTTAGAAGCAGGTACGTCCTGCAGCGCAGTGAAGATTTCGTCTATAATCAATTCCGGATCCTCGGTACGCGGATTATCAGAGGTGACGACGATATTATCAGCCAGCTTCAATGCCAATGCGCCCATAATGGGACGCTTTTTGTTGTCGCGGTCGCCGCCACAGCCAAACACCACCCACAGCCTGCCGCGGGTAATGGAACGCGCCGTGTTCAGCACGTTCTCCAGGCCGTCAGGCGTATGGGCATAGTCCACGATAACCGTATACGGCTGGCCGGCCTCCACCAGCTGAAAGCGACCGGGAACGCCGTCAAAGCCATCCAGCACGGAGCAAATGGTTTTCTTGTCTATCTTTTCTGCCAGCATCGCGCCGATAACGCCCATAACGTTGTACACGTTAAATTCGCCGGTAATTTTCAGCTCTAAATCCATCTCACCCGCAGGCGTGTGCAGCAAAAGCTGCATATGCTTGGGCTCTACCGTAAAGCTCAGGGGATAAATATCATTATCGTGTCCCCTGCCATAGGTGATGGCGTTCACTTTAGTGCGCGCCCTGATAATGGCAGAGCTGGGGTCGTCCATATTGAAAACCGCGTTTTTGTTAGCCTTAGCGCCGTCAGTCAGATGCTCAAACAGCAGGCTCTTGGCATCGCGGTAGTTTTCCATCGTCTTATGAAAATCCAGGTGATCCTGGGTAATATTGGTCAACACAGCGCAGTCATATTCAATGCCGGCAACACGCTTTAAGGCCAGCGCATGACTGGACACCTCCATTACGCAATAATCGCAGCCTGCGCAGCACATTGCGTAAAGCATCTTCTGCAAATCCACAACATCCGGCGTGGTATTGTGCGATACCATAACCTCATCGTTAATCATGATGTTGATAGTGCCGATAAGGCCCACCTTATGGCCTGCCTTGCGCAAAATCATGCGGATAATATTGGTAGACGTGGTCTTGCCGTTAGTACCGGTAACGCCAATCATGCGCAGCTTTTTCCCGGGATAATCAAAAAAGAACGGCGTAACCAGCTCCATCGCCTCACGTGTATCTGCCACCTGAATAAGCGTTACGCCATCAGGAGCGTCCTGGGGAAGCTCCTCCACAAGGGCCGCAACAGCACCCTTTTGCGCCGCCATCTGTAAAAATTTATGACCATCAACCGTCGCACCCCTCAGGCAGATAAACAAGCTGCCTGCGACAGCAGCGCGTGAGTCCGCGGTAATATCCGTAATCACCCTGTCTGTGCCGCCAATGACATTAGCCTGCGGCAGCAGCGCCAGAAGTGAAGCTAATTGCTTTTCCATTTATTAACCTCCTAATTTGTAACTAAGTGCCCAAAATCAATGCCTTAGTACATTAAGTTCGCTTGTAGATTGAAATTGAAACGGCAGCCAAAAGGCTGCCTTCCAAAAACCCATTCAAATTATATCACATAGCCCATTGAATAGCTATGTTTATTTGTTGCTGACAGCCGGGGGATTGCCTTCATTTTGCTTTTGGTTAGCTTTTAAATAAATGTTGCTGCGGGCGACGCTCATTCCCAAGCGCTGCTCTGCCAGCCCTATTATCCGCTCCGGCCCCTTTAGCTGCTCCACTTCAATTTTCAGCTCATTATTTTTGCTGATGAGCTGTGCCTCCTGCTGCTGCAGGCTCACAAGCTGGCTTCCGTACTGCACCATAGCCTCACTGCGCACAACGGTAACCAAATACGTCGCCAGCACTGTAAGCGCAACCAAAAAAATTCTGTTGCGCAGCACCCTACGCGGGTCAGACTTATGTCTTTGCCGATGCTCCGGCTGTTGCAGCTCCTGCTGCTCCTGCCAGGCATAATCATAATTATCGTATTTTCTAGCCAGCATCCCATTCACCCTTCATCAACAATCCAAAAACAAGCCTTACACTAAACCTTGATTGCGTAACGCAGACGCGCGCTGCGGCTACGCGGGTTTGCCTCCACCTCCTGCTTAGAGGGAACGATGCTACCGGTTTTGCGCAGCAGCGGCTTTTTGCCACATACGCACACAGGCAGCTGCGGCGGGCAGGTACAGCCCTTAGCAAGCTTGGCAAAGGTCTGCTTAATTATCCTGTCCTCCAGCGAATGAAAGGTTATAACGCCAATGCGGCCGCCACTTTTAAGACGGTTGACCGCTGCTTCCATCGTCGCTGCCAAAATATTTAACTCATTATTTACCTCTATGCGTATAGCCTGAAAGGTGCGCTTCGCCGGATGCGGTCCATCCTGGCGCGCCCCCTTGGGCACCGCCTTTTTTATTACCTCAACCAGCTCAAAGGTCGTCGTCAGCGGCTTATTTTTGCGCTCTGCCACAATAAACTTGGCAATGCGCCTGGCCCAGCGCTCCTCACCATAGCGGTAGATGATGTCCGCCAGCTCTTCTTCCTTATAGTTGTTGACTATATAGGCAGCGTCCAGCTCAGCTTCCTTGTCCATACGCATATCCAACGGCCCGTCGTGCATATACGAAAACCCGCGCTCCGCCGTATCCAGCTGGTAGCTTGACACACCGAGGTCAAAGAAAATGCCGTCGACCTCAGCTATCCCCATGTCATCCAGCACGGAGGCGAAGCTGGCAAAATTAGACTTTGCCACCGCGGTTTTGCAGGCAAATTTCCCCAGCAGACGCTCTGTACCTGCAGCAATCGCATCGTCATCCTGGTCAATGCCAACCAATAGTCCGTTCTTCTCCAGCTGTGCGGCAAAGGCGCTGCTGTGTCCTGCACCGCCCATGGTACAGTCCACGTAAATACCATTTTTATCTGTTATCAAAAAATCCACGCTCTCCGGGAGCAGGATACTTGTATGCTTAAATTCCATTGGCTGCACCACTATCAAATGCCAAGCTCTGCAAGCTGCTCGGCCAACTCATTTACATCCTCAGCACAGGCTTCATTATATTCGTTCCACTTCTGTGCGTCCCAAATTTCGGCGCGGCTGCCCACGCCCACAATCACAACGTCCTTCACCAGGCCTGCGTGCTTGCGCAGGTTTGCCGGCAGCAGCACCCTCCCCTGCTTATCACATTCGGCCTCGCAGGCACCACCAAACAAAAAGCGGCTAAAGTCACGCGCTGTTTTGCGGCTCATCGGCAAGGCGGCCAGCTTCTGCTCCAGCCTGTGCCATTCGTCCATGGCATACACAAACAGACAGCCATCCAAGCCCTTAGTAATAACAAAGTTATCACCCAGGCTGTCGCGCAGCCTGGCAGGCACAGCAAGACGACTCTTTGCATCCAGGGTGTGTTCGTATTCACCCAAAAGCATACCGTCGCCCCCTTTTTACCCACTTTGCCCCACTTTTCTCCATTATATCGTTAATCACCCACTTATGCAAGTATTTCATTACTATTGCCTGTAAATAAATTGTCAGCTAATACACCCTCTGGTAATAGTTTGCAAAAAATTTTCTGTAATAAATTTGGCTTTTGCAGGTGTAAATGATATAATGAAGGCGTACAGTTTTTTAGTGCACATTTTTTGACAAAGGAGATTATTGCAATGATTACCAAAGATACTGGCATTATTGAAGCCGTTCAAAACCATCCTGAAATTATGGAGGTTTTTGCTGAATATGGCCTGGGCTGCATTGGCTGCATGGCTGCTCATTTCGAAACCATCGGCCAGGGTGCAGGCGCCCATGGCATCGACGTAGATGCCCTGATTGATGACATCAACAAGGTTATCGCCGAAGCAGAAGCTAACAAATAAGCATTTTACAAAGTTTTAGGGAACTTTTCTCCACCGCAAGCGAGAAAAAGTTCCCTATTTTAATAAAGCAGCGAGGAGGCTTTCATTATGTTACAAACCCGTAAGGTCGTTATCATCGGCGCAGGCCATGTGGGCTCGCACGTCGCTTTGGCGCTCATCCAGTCCGGCGAGGCAGACGACATCGTCCTCATCGATATTTTGCAGGAGAAGGCTGCAGCCCAGGCCCTAGACCTGGACGACGCTGTCAGCGGTTCGCTCTGCGGCCGCGACACACGCATCCGCGCCGGCGGATATGACGAATTAAACGATGCTGATATCCTGGTTATGGCCTTTGGCCGCAGCCGCCGCCCAGGCGAAACCCGTCTGGATATGTTTGACGATTCCATTAAAATGGCTAACGAAATCATCGGCCACCTTAAAAAGGTCGATTTCAAGGGCATTATGATTAGCATCTCCAACCCTGCGGACATCATCTGCGAGCACATCCGCCGCCAGATGAGCTGGGACCCGCACCGCTGCTTCTGCACCGGCACCAGCCTGGAAACCTACCGCCTGCTGCGCGTGCTCAGCGCCGCCACCGGCTACAGCCGCAAGTCCATCCAGGCCCTTTGCATGGGCGAGCACGGCAATTCCAGCTTCGTCGTCTGGTCCCGCATCCGCATCGGCACCAAATGCTTTATGCAGCTGCGCGCCGAGCGTCCCGAGCTGGCAGCACTCAACCTGGACGATTTGCAGCTTAAGGTTAAAAAAGCCGGCGACATCGAGGTTGACGGCAAGGGCTGCACCGAATTTGGTATTGCCAATGTTGCCTGCATGCTGATTAAGGCCATCTTCCACGATCAAAAGCTCATCTGGCCCTGCTCCACCGCGCTCAACGGTGAGTATGGTCAAAAGAACGTTGCAGCAGGCGTACCCTGCGTCATCGGCAAAAACGGTATCGAAGAAATCATCGAGCTGAAGCTTACCGAGGAAGAAAACGCCAAGTTTGCTGCCTCCTGCGACATTTTGCGCGGCTTTTTGGACAGGGCCGGCAGCCTCTAAGCCAAATTTTGCAATAAAATACGGTCACCCCAAGCAGATTTTTCATCTGGCCAGGGTGACCGTTTTCTTTTTGCCTTAAAGCTTCACCTTATAGCAGGCGTCAATTATTTGATTTTGATTTCAAACGGGTTAGCCTCACCCTTCGCCTCAAAATACAGGGGCAGGAAGGATTTTTCTATCATGTTGGATACCGTGGACTCTACATAAAACGCCGTGTGCGGGCTGACGACGACGTTAGGGAAGCTACGCAGCATTGCCAGCTCGTCGTTATCAATATGGTCGCCCATACGGTTGTAATAATACAGGCCGTTTTCGTTTTCCAGCACGTCCAAGGCAGCACCGGCAATCTTGCCGCTCTTGAGCGCCGCAATCATCGCTGCCGAATCAATGAGCGCGCCGCGCGCCGTATTGACAATAATAACACCGTCACGCATCTGGCTGATGGCCTCTGCGTTGATCATGTGGTGTGTTGCACTGTTGGCAGGCAGGTGGATGGAGATAATATCGCTCTTAGCGTAAAGCGTAGGCAGATCAACATATTCCGCGTACTGCTTCACCTCATCGTTTTCATTGCGATCATAAGCATAAATCTTGCAGCCAAAGCTGGACAGATGCTTGATAAGCGTGCGGCCAATAGCGCCTGTGCCCAAAACACCCACGCTGCAGTCACCCAAATCACGGCCCATCTTGCCCTTGAGCGAATAATCCTGTGCCATAGCACGCAGCATAATCTGCTGCATCTTGCGTGCCGACATCAAAATCAGCATCAGAGCGTAATTAGCCACGCAGCTTACAGGATAGGGTGACGTGGAAACGTGCATGCCCAGGCTGTGAGCATAAGCGCAGGGAATGTGGTCGTAGCCTATGGAACGGCACAGCAGATAGCGCACGCCGTAATCGTGGAAAATCTTAACATATTCCTCCGTAATTTCGCAAGGCGTAAAGCTTACGCCGTCACAGCCCTCTGCCAGCTTCAGATTATCCTTGTTAGGATATTCGCCTGTCCAGACAAAGTCAATGCCGTACTGCTTGCTAAACCTTTCAGCAAAGGCCAGCTCGTCAAAATCTCTTAAAGCAAAAAATGCAACCTTCATTGTTACAGTCCCCCCATAGCACATCTCAGGGTGTGCTTTATTTTTTTATATGGCTCTATTATATACCTATATGAGAAGCGCACGCAAGTCAAAAACGTGCAAATATTAGAATGTATACAATAAACATAAAGCACCAGGCATCGCTGACAATGGCAGCGATACCTGGTGCTTACATTACTTTTGCGTACACAAATAGGCGTAAGGACAATAGCTGCAGCCAGCTCCTGTCCGGCAGGCAAAGTCTGCCTCGTCCTTTTTGGCTGCAAGCTGTCCGCACAGGGCGAGGGCGTCATCATAATAATCGGGCGTCTGCGGTAGCTCCCACACGCTCAAATCCTGCAAAAAGTGCAGCTGCGCCTGCTTTACCTCACGCTGCAAAATTGCTTCGGCCGCTCTTTTGTACAGCGCCAGCTGGTAGGCATATCCCAGCTTCACCTCACCGGGTGCAGGGGCAGCACCTGTTTTGTAATCAACGATAATCAGCGACCCGTCCGCAGCCTGCGCCAGGTAATCAATTACACCGTCCACCACGAAGCCCTTTTCCGTGGGCAGCCAAAAATGCAGCTCCCTCTGCTGTCCCTTTGTCGGCAAAGCATTATACAAATCGCTGGCGATGTAATCCAAAAACAGCCTCTGCGCCAGCGGTGCCTGCTCCAGCTTCTGGTCCTTCAGCGCCCTGGCAAAGGCAGCCTGCGCCTGCTTGTGCGATGCTTTAGCATTCTGCGCGTCAGCGTGATACAGCTCCAGCGCCCTGTGTACCACAAGACCAGTCACGTAGGCAGGCAGCACTGCGCCCTGCGCGTCAGCCTGCGCCTCAGGCTGCTGCTCCAGCTCGGGCAGTGCCAGCACCTGCTGGTAGTAATACTGCCTGGGGCAGTGCAGGTATGTTTGCAGTGCGCTCGCCGTAAAGCAGCTGCGTCCGCCGGCAGCATACATCGGCAACGGGGAGATAAAGGCGTCGTCAACAGCAATATTATCTGCCTTAACTGTTTCCTGCATGACCTCTACGTCAGCCAAATCACTAGCACAAATCAACTCCATCCATGGACAACAGCTTGTGCGCTTTTGCCAATCAACAGCAAAGGCTGCTGATAATTGCTGCCACCAGGTTTTAGCTTCTTCCATATCTACTGTAGGCTCATCCAATTTCTCTTCCGGCCATGTGCCTACCAGTACAAGTTGCTCCTTGGCACGGGTCATAGCCACATAAAGCAAGCGTTTACGTTCCTCATCCTCCAAATACGCAACCTTATCCTTTGCCCGCTTCAACACCCCCGTATCTATCATGTTAGATTCAGCATCAGGTATCTTTATTCCAAATAGACTTGGTTCTTTATTGGCGGCTGGCAAATATTTAATTGTATCACTGTCTACTTTTGGTGGATCTGATAATTGCGGCAAAACCACCAAGTCAAACTCCAAACCCTTAGAGTTATGAATCGTCATAATCTGCCAAAGATTATCATCTGCTAAATTCGCTGCTGTCTCCCTGCTAGCATTAGCACGCAAATTTTGTACATAGCTTAACCAATCACCTAAAGAAGCATTATTCTTCTGACAATAATCCTGGGCAAGCTGACGTAGCTTTTTAACATTGGCAAGCTTACCTTGGCCGTTTTCCTGTACCGAAAACACATATTCTGGCTGCAACTCACTCCACAGCTCCTGCCATAGCTCAGGCACTGCCAAGAGAGAGGCTGCTGAATAAAGC
>CAVKMV010000032.1:0-19342 GCA_963657675.1 Ruminococcus intestinalis | reverse complement strand
GCATTACACTGGGCAATTCCTTGCGTCGTGTACTGCTGTCCTCCCTGCCGGGTGCTGCAGTAACCTACGTCAAGATTGACGGAGTCCTGCACGAGTTTGCAACTATTGCTGGTGTTCGTGAGGATGTCGCTGACATCATCCTGAACATCAAGGCTTTGTGCCTGAAAATGGAAGGCGAAGAGGAAAAAATCCTGCGGATTGAATGCTCCGGTGAGCAGGAGGTCACTGCTGCCAATATCATTGCTGACAGTGATGTAGAGATTTTGAACCCTGAGCTGCACATTGCGACTTTGGATAAAGACGCAGTTTTCAATATGGAAATCCATGTTGATAAGGGCCTTGGCTATGTACCTGCGGATAAAAATAAGCAGCCGGACCAGCCTATCGGTATTATCCCGGTAGACTCCATTTACTCCCCGATTACGAGAGTAAAGTTCGCTGTTAATGATACCCGCGTAGGTAATGTTACCAACTATGACAAGCTTACTTTGGAAGTTTGGACCGATGGCAGCATGAAGCCTGATGAAGCTGTTGATATGGCTTCCAGCATTCTGATTGACTATCTCAAGCTTTTCCAGACCAGTGACAGCAAGGAATCTGTTATCACTGTGGCTGGCGGCAATGAGCCGGCAGTTGTGGAGCCAAGTAAGCAGGAAGGTCAGAACACAATGTCTATCGACGATTTGGACTTGTCCGTACGCAGCAATAACTGCCTGCGCCGTGCAGGTATCAACACCGTCGAGGAATTAACCCAGAAGAGCGAAGAGGACATGATGAAGGTCCGCAATCTGGGCCGCAAGTCCCTGGAGGAAATCAAGAAGAAGATTGAAGACCTGGGCTTGCATTTTCGCAGAAGCGATGAAGAATAATTAAGGAGGTCAGAAGTACATGGCATACAGAAAACTGGGTCGTAACTCCAGCAACCGTAAGGCTCTGTTTCGCAGCATTTTAACTTCCTTCTTCAAATATGGTAAGATCGAAACCACCATCACCAAAGCTAAAGAGGTTGCAAAGCAATCCGCTCAACTGATTACTTTGGCTAAACGCAATGACCTGCATGCACGTCGTCAGGTTATGGCTGTACTGGTTGACGAAACCGTTACCAAAAAGCTGTTTGAAGAAATTGCTCCGAAATATGAAGGCAGACAGGGTGGCTTTACTCGTATTTACAGAGTAGGTCCCCGCCGTGGCGATGCAGCTGAAATGGCTATCATCGAGCTCATCTAATTCAAGGGCATTCAAAAGCAGGAACTTTTGTTCCTGCTTTTTTATGCTTGCAAAAAAGCGCGTTTTGCTATTTAATAGGATTATAGTAGCTAACAAGGGGGAGGAGCAGCATGCTGACCAAAAGCTTTATAGAATTTTTGTACGATGCGGCGCATATCCAGCGCTGGAACGAGCATATACGCCCCAGCGGCTTTACCGAGCTGGACAAGCAGGCGCACAAGATGATGATAGTGTACGTGCTGGCGCGCCATGAGGTGGATGACCATGGCGTGCAGCTTAACTGGCGCCAGCTGATTGAGGGCGGCATTTTTGAATTTATGCAGCGCAACGTGCTGACGGACATCAAGCCGCCGGTTTTTCATGAAATGATGCGCGTGTATGGCAGGGAGCTGAACGAGTGGGTTTACCAGGAGCTGCGCCGCCGCATTCCGGACGTGCAGGAGGATTTTATGCACAAGATGCAGCGCTATTTTGAGGACCCTGCCTATAGCGTGCTGGAAAAAAAGCTTTTGCGCGCGGCGCATTACCTGGCGACAAAGTGGGAGTTTGAGCTTATTTATCATTTTAACGAGGGCATTTATGGCAGCGAGGATACCAAGGCCGTTATAGAAAGCGAGCTGGAGGACCATTATGATTTGGCGGCGGTCAAAAAGCTGGCGCTGAAGGGCAAAAGCAGCAAGTTCATCGACCTGGTGGGACAGCTGCGCTTTCAAAAGCGGTGGGCGCAGTCGCCGCGCGTTCCCGAAACCTCCGTCATGGGACACGAGCTTTTGGTGGCTATCATGGGATATTTTTGCGCCGTCAGGCTGGGAGCCTGCGATGAGCGCATCGTGGGTGATTTTTTGTGCGGACTCTTCCATGACCTGCCCGAGGTGCTGACGCGGGATATTATTTCGCCGGTAAAGCGCAGCGTTCCCGGACTGGATGAGCTGATTAAGCGCATTGAGGAGCGCCTGGTGACCGAAAAGATTTTGCCGCTTTTGCCTTATACCTGGCACGATGACATTTTGTATTATACGCAAAACGAGTTTAGCGACAGGGTGAAGCTTGACGGCAAAATTATTTATACCACGGTAGATGAAATCAACAGCAAATATAACCATGAGGGCTGCCAGGCCATTGATGGCAGCGTGCTCAAGGGCTGCGATAACCTGGCCGCCTTTGTCGAGGTGTGGCTGTCGCGGCGCTATGGCATAACCTCCAAGCATATGGAGGAGGGCGAGCGCGCTATCAGGGAGCAGTACAAGGACAAGGTGATTGGCGGTATTGATTTTGGCAGCGTGTATGATGAGTTCCCCCTAATTAAATGAGCAGGATATTAAGGACGCTTACGCTTGTAGGCGTCTTTTTTTGCTTATAAGCCTGTGCAGATCACAAGGCTTACACAAAATCTGCCGTATAAGAAATGGCATATACGTTAGAAGAATAAATCAGCATAGCGACCAGGAAGGTCTGTTTGTAGGGTCTGCCGCAAAAGCACAGACCGTTTGTGTTTATAAAGTGAAAGCTAATATATATTTTATTTGCAAATATACAAAATAAAAAAGCGCCAAGAGGACGTGGCAATTTTGGTCATAGACTGTGTAGTGTTTCAGATGATACACAAAACATAAAAAACATTTATAAAAGCGATGTGACTTTATATGTCATATAATAACAGGTAAAAGAGAAATATTTAGAGTCATTGCTATTGCCTTAAAATATTTAGCATTAAACTTGCATAATTCATTAAAGAGGTGTAATATATAGGTAAGTCAACTACTTTAAGCATACATTAAAGATACTCCGGTCAGACGTAATTTTGGGTAAAGAGGAGGTCGCAGTTTGCTTATACATATATGGGGTTTATGGGTAAAAATATATTAGGTCTGGCTGGAATATAATATATATAAATAAAAGGGGAAACTGCATTAGTGCATAAAAATTAATGTTAGGGGATGAAGAATATGGAAAAGCAAGTTGACTATAAGGCTGTGGGAATGCGCATCAAAACCTTCCGGCTCAAAAACAATATCTATCAGACCGAGCTCGCTAAAAGCATTGGCGTTTCGCAGACGCACATGAGCAATATAGAAAGCGGACGGGCCGGACTGACGCTGGAAAATTTGGTCAAGATGACGAATATTTTTCATTGTAGCATTGATGCTATAGTTTTTGGCGATGAAGATGTGCCCAAAAGTGCTCCTGCCACATCCTTAGAAAATTTTACTATGCAGGATATCATTCAGGCTTTGCAAATGCTCAAAAGCATCAAGGGATAATATTGTAGTGCCGGGTAAGCCGCTGCGCGATATGGGCGTGGCGGCTTATTTGCCTTCCTGGGGTATGTCATAGATTTTTCACTTGCCTAAAGTCGAAAAGTCAAATATAATAAAGTTAATGTATTGGCAAATGTTTGGCATACAGCTTTACAATCCCCGCCATAAGGCGGTCAAAGGGTGATACACATGAAAAATTTGGCAGATGCTATTGAAAGCTTTATTATGGGTGAATTGCTGCGCGAGCACGAGGACACGATACTGGTGCAGCGCAACGAGCTGGCAGAGCGGCTGGCCTGCGCCCCGTCGCAGATCAGCTATGTCCTGAGCACGCGCTTTACGCCGGAAAGGGGCTTTATGGTGCAGTCGCGCCGCGGCAGCGGCGGCTTTGTGCGCATTGTGCGCATGGGCAGGGACGTGCAGGAAAAAAAGGCACCGACTGCGCTGGAACTGGTGCAGCACCTGCAGCAGCAAAGGGTGCTTACGGCGCGCGAGGGCGCACTTTTACAATATATGCTGAAGATTATTGATGCGGATGAGACGAAGAAAAAGGAGGTGCTGCAGCAGGCAGTGGCGCTGCTGCAGGACACCGTGCGGAGGTGAGACGGATGTTGTGCGATAATTGTCATAAGAAGGAAGCCATCATGCATATGGTGTGTCTGGCAGGTGATAAGCAGGTGGATAAATGGCTGTGCGCTGACTGCGCCAGGGAATATATGCCTAAGGGTATGGAGGAACTGCCAATGACGGCAGAGGCCGCCAAAAACTTTTTTGAAAGCCTGCTGGAGGCCGGCGGCATGAAGCCCAAAAGGAAAAAGCAGGATGCGAAGAATAACCGCGAGGGCTTTAGCGAGGCAGCCAGCAGGGTTTTGGAGCTGGCGACGGGCAAGGCGCTGGATTTGGGCAGTGAGCAAATCGGCACAGAGCATATTCTGTGGGGGCTGCTGCATAGCGACGATTGCAGCGGCAAGAAAATTATGCGCAGGCTGCACAGCAATCTGGACGAGATTGACAAGGAGCTGGAGGACTGGTTTGACAAGGGCAGCAGCCAAAAGCAGGTGCCGGTGTTCAGTCCCCGTGCAGAGCTTGTTATGCATACAGCTGCTGCCCACGCGCGCAAGGTGCAACAGGAATATGTGGGCAGTGGTGATCTTTTGCTGGGACTTTTGGCGGCCGGTGACGGCGTGGCCTGCAAGGTGCTGCAAAAGTTTGGCTTCACTGCGGATAAGGTGTGGGATGCCCTGGAGGACGAGCAAAAATCCGTGCCGGGTCGTAAGCAGCAGCGGGCCCGAAAACAGCTAAAGCAGGAGCCTGATGTGCAGGAGGTGCTGTCGGAATACGGGCGCAATTTGAATATCGAGGCCAGCCACGGCAAGATTGACCCTGTTATCGGCAGGGAAAAAGAGGTGGAGCGCGTTATTCAGATTTTGTGCCGCCGCACCAAAAATAACCCTGTGATTATCGGCGAGGCCGGTGTGGGCAAAACAGCGATTGCCGAAGCCCTGGCGCAAAAGATTATCAAGGGTGACGTGCCGGAATTTTTGCAGCGCAAGATTATCTTTTCGCTGGAGCTGGGCATGCTGGTGGCAGGCTCCAAGTACCGCGGCGAGTTTGAGGAGCGGATGAAGGAGATTTTGCAGCTTTTGCGTGATAACAAGCGCATCATCCTTTTTATTGACGAGCTGCACACTATTATCGGTGCAGGCAGCGCCGAGGGCAGCATTGATGCCGCCAATATCATCAAGCCTGCCCTGGCGCGGGGTGAGCTGCAGATTATCGGTGCGACGACGGTGGACGAATACCGTAAGCATATCGAAAAGGATGCTGCCCTAGAGCGTCGCTTTCAGCCTGTTATGGTGGATGTGCCGACGGCGGCTGACTGTGAGGCAATGCTATTGGGACTGCGTAAGCGCTACGAAAAGTTCCACAAGCTGAAGATAGAAAAGGAGGCCGTAAAGGCAGCAGTGGTCCTGAGCGACCGTTATATTACAGACAGGAACCTGCCTGATAAGGCGATAGATTTGATGGACGAGGCCTGCGCGCGCCTGCGCATCAAGCTGTATAAAAAATCTGCCCCGGCGCGCGACCTGAAGGAGAAGCTGGAATACGTGCAGCTGGAAAAGGAGGAGGCAGTAGAAAAGCAGGATTACGAGGAGGCCGCCAGGCTGCGCGACAAGGAAGCAGGACTGCAGCAAAGGCTGGCCGCTGCCCTGGCAGACGTGGCGCAGGCTGTGCCTGTGACGGCCGAGGACGTGGCCGAGGTGGTTTCGTCGTGGACAGGGATACCGCTCTTTAAGCTGACGGAAACAGAAAGCAGCCGTCTTTTGCAGCTGGAGCAGCGTCTGCATAAGCGCGTCATCGGCCAGGATGAGGCCGTGAGCGCGGTGAGCAGGGCTGTGCGCCGTGCCCGCGCAGGCTTTAAGGATAAGAACAGGCCTGTTGGCTCCTTCCTTTTTTTGGGACCTACGGGCGTGGGCAAAACGGAGCTGGCCAAGGCGCTGGCGGCGGAGCTGTTTGGCGACGAACGCGCGATGCTGCGCTTTGACATGAGCGAATATATGGAAAAGCACACCACTGCAAGGCTGTTGGGCGCGCCTCCGGGCTATGTGGGCTATGATGAGGGCGGCCAGCTGACGGATGCTATCCGCCGCAAGCCTTATAGCGTGGTGCTGCTGGACGAAATCGAAAAGGCGCATCCTGACGTGTTCAACCTGCTTTTGCAGATTATGGAGGACGGCCGTCTGACTGATGGCAAGGGACGCACTGTGGATTTTCGCAATGCGGTGCTGATTATGACGAGCAACGCAGGGGCGCAGCAGCTGGCAAATTCCCAGCCCCTGGGCTTTGCTGCCACTGAGGCGGCAGCAGCCAAGGGACGCAAGGAGCAGGTCTTGGCCGAAATCAAGCATGTCTTCCGCCCGGAATTTTTGAACCGTGTGGATGAGATTTTAGTATTTGATTCCCTGGGACGCGCCGAGCTGGAGCAGATTGCCGATAACCTGCTGCGTGAGCTGAACGGACGCATGGCGGCCAACGGCCTGAGCATTGAGCTGACGCCGTCGGCACGCGAGCTGCTTTTAAAAGAGGGCAGCGACAGCAAGTATGGCGCCCGTCCCTTGCGCCGTGCACTGCGCAAGCTGGTGGAGGACCCTGTGAGCGATTTGTATCTTGCAGGCAAATTCGCCGCGGGGGATAAAATTGTTGCCGACGCGGCGGCTGACAAGGGGCTGCAGCTCCGCACTGCGGCGGCGGAGGCCGCAAAGCCTTTGCCGCAGCTGACGGCAGCGGCCTGCGCCGGCGGAGGTGAGCAGCAGCATGGCGAAGAGTAAGAGCCGTTTTGTGTGCCAGGAATGTGGCTATGTGGCCACCACCTGGCTGGGGCGCTGCCCTGAATGCGGCAGCTGGAGCACGCTGGTGGAGGAGGCAGAGGTGACCGGCAAGGCCGCCAAAAGCTATCTGCAGACGGATAACAGCAGGCTGAAGCCGCGCACCATCGCCAGCGTGGCGCAGACCAAGGTGCAGCGCCTGGCAACAGGCATCCGCGAATTTGACCGCGTGCTGGGCGGGGGCGTGGTGCCTGGCAGCCTGGTGCTTTTGGGCGGCACGCCCGGCATCGGCAAATCCACCATTTTGCTGGACGCAGGCCTGCGCTTTGCCAAGCAGGGCATCAAGGTGCTGTATGTGAGCGGCGAGGAATCCGAGGAGCAGACCGCTATGCGTGCAGTGCGCCTGGGGGGCGCCACTGCCAGCGACAGGCTGCTGATTTTGACGGCGACGGATTTGGACGCTATTTTGCTGCAGGCCAAGGCTCTCCAGCCGCAGCTATTAATAATCGACAGTATTCAGACGATGTATAATCCCGAGCTGCAGACGGCGGCCGGCAGCGTGGGTCAGGTGCGTGAATGCACGGCCAAGCTGTTGCAGTTTGCCAAGGCCTCGGGCATAGCGGTCATCGTCATCGGCCACGTCACCAAGGATGGCACCATTGCCGGTCCGCGCCTTTTGGAGCACATGGTGGACGTGGTGCTGCAGTTTGAGGGCGACAGGTCATATTCCTTCCGCGTGCTGCGGGCGCTGAAAAACCGTTTTGGCAGCACCAGCGAAAGCGGCATCTTTTCTATGGAGGCCGGCGGCCTGGAGGAGGTGGCCAATCCTGCAGGCCTGTTTTTGGAGGACAGGGATGGCGAGGCCGCAGGCAGCGTTATTGGTGCCTGCATGGAGGGCAACAGGCCGATTATGGCCGAAATCCAGGCCTTGGTCGCCAAAACGCCCTATGGTATGCCGCGGCGCACGGCTGTAGGCTTTGACTATAACCGCGTCAATATGCTGCTGGCGATTTTAGAAAAACGCTTTGGCCTGGATTTTGGCATTTATGACGCCTATGTCAACGTGGTGGGCGGCATGAAGGTGAGCGAGCCTGCCGTGGATTTGGCCGTGGCGGCGGCGCTGGTTTCCAGCTATCGCAACAGGCCGGTGCCCAAGGGGGTGCTGGTGTTTGGCGAGGTTGGCCTAACAGGCGAGGTGCGCCGCGTCAACGCGCCCGAGCGGCGCATCAGCGACGGGCTGAATTTGGGCTTCAGCAGGTTTATCGTCCCGGACAGCAGGCTGCAGCTGCCGGAGTCCAAGGCGCAGATTGTGCGGGTAAAAACGCTGGAGCAGGCGATGGCGGCGATTTTTGGCAGATAGAGTATATAGATATAGAATGAAAATTTTGATGGGGGTAGAATATGCTTACAGATGTTAAACGTAAAAAGCTTTTGGCTGGCGTGCTGGCGGCGGTGATGCTTACCAGCGTGGCCGGCTGCGGCAGCGACAAGGACAGCGAGCTGCAGGGCGAGGACGTGAAGCAGGAAAAAAAGGACGATGACAACGGGGGCGGCTTTTTCCATGGCTTCTTCCCCTGGTTCTTTATCGGCCGCACCTTTGGCGTCGGCCCCGCAGCCGGCGTTTACAATAATAATACGCGTTACAAGACGCAGACCGGCACTGCGCAGCAGACGCCGCAGCAGGGAGCAGCCAGGCAGGATGCCGCTAAGGCTGCACCTGGCCAGACGGTGCAGCAGGGCGCTGCGACAACGCAAAAATCCACGCTCGGCAGCACGGGCACAAGCGGCAAGAGCGGCATTGGCAGCGGCCTGAGCCGTTCCAGCGGCTCGGCAGTGTCCTAAAGGAGGCAGGCATGACGAAATATCGCGAAGCAAATACCTGGATAGATGGCATTGACAGGCAGGTGCTGCCATATGTGGACGCACCGGAATGGGAGAACCGTTATCCCACGCTGGGCGCGATGCTGATGAGTGCTGCTGAAAAGCGCAGGCTGCAAAATATCAGCGCGGCGCTTGTGGCGGCGCTGTCGCGCCTGGTGGAGGCCTTGCGCACGGGCAGCGGCAAAATGCCCTTTGACCTGCTGAACATGACCGATAAGCTGACGCCCTATATTTTGGGCGATAATGCTGCCTGCGTCAGCTACATCAGCCGTCTGGATTTTGTGAAGGACACCGGCGGCTGCTATAAGCTGGTGGAGATTAATTCGGACACGCCCTGCGCCCTGCCCGAAACCTTTTATGCCAACAAGGTGGCCGAGGACTACTTTGGCAGGCTGCATAAGCTGCAGCTGGCACCACGCTCGGACGGGGCGGAGCTGGCAGAGCCTTTTATCGCGCTTTTGCAGCAGGATAAATATGCAGGACGTGACCTGGTGCGCATTGGCTTTGCCGCCGACCGCGCCTACAGCGAGGACTGGGCCAACGCCAAATTTATCTTTGAGCGCGTGCGGAGCGTGCTGCGTGAGCGCGTGCTGGCTAAGCTGCCTGTATCCTGCCGCCTGCTGGGGCTGGAGGAGCTGGTGGTGCATGATGACGGCGTGTATGCTGCCAATGAGGTCTTTAAAAATAATGAAGATAAAATCGACATACTCTACCGCCTGCATCCCCTGGAGCTTTTGATGGACGATGAAAGCGCGGACGGGTACCCCGTGGGCTTAAAGCTGCTGGAGCTGGCAAACTTTGGCGCTGTGGACCTGGTGAACCCTGTGAAATCCATAGTGCTGCAAAACAAGGCGCTGCTGGCGCTGGCCTGGTATCTGTACCAGCACCGCCTGTTCTGGACGCCGCAGGAGGAGGAGGTTTTGGGCAACAGCCTTACGCCTACGTATTTAGACAGCAGTCCGCTGCGGGGCAGACGTTATATCAAAAAGCCGATTTTTGGCCGTGAGGGTGCAGGCATCGCCATTGTGGAGCCTGACGGCGGCTGCAGCTATGAGGCGGAGGAATGTGATGACTGCGATTTGATTTATCAGCAGTTTGTTGCTTCGGCCGACGGGGAGCAGGATGTGGACAATGGCACCGCCAGGGGCAAATATACCTATTCCTGCTTTGTTATTAACGGCAAGGCGTCCGAAACCTTCGTGCGCCTGCAGCCTGGTGAGATTACCGGCGTGGATGCCTATTTTGTGCCGTTGTTGGACGAAAAATAAGCTTATAGACAAGTAAAGAGCGCGAAATACTGCAGAAGCCTACACTAAAGGTCTGACTGCAGTATTTTTTTATAAAAAGGTCTTGACAAAACAGACTGTTTGTGATAACATACCATACTACATCATTAGTTTTTGCAGGTGTATTTTTGACAACAAATATTGCCGGGTCAGTGGTTGAACGGCATATCTTGCTTATAATGAAGGATGAGGCTCATCATCGAAGACAACAGACAAGGTCCTTGTGGTAAGAACCTTGTTGTTTTTTTGCCGTCGGTGATTGCGTCCAATTTTTGTGTGCTCAATATAAAGAAGGGGTGAGGAATTACATGTTTAAACCGGTTGCCGTGGGTGATAGGACCCGGTATAGTTATGCGCGAATCAATGAAATCCTGCCGATGCCGCATTTGATTGATATCCAGAGAAAGTCCTACGAGTGGTTTATTAAGGAAGGCCTCGTGGAAATTCTGCATGACATTTCTCCTATTAAAGATTTTACATGCAATTTGGAGCTTTCTTTTGAAAACTTCGATCTGGGAACTCCTAAATATGGTGTGGAGGAATGTAAGGAAAGAGATGAATCCTATTCCGCACCGATGAACGTAAAGGTACGCCTGCTCTACAAGGATACGGGCGAGATTAAGGAATCGTCTGTTTTCATGGGCGATTTCCCGCTGATGACGGATACAGGCACCTTTGTTATCAACGGTGCTGAGCGTGTTATCGTCAGCCAGCTGGTGCGTTCTCCCGGCGTATATTACAGCGTTACCATGGACCCGAGCGGTAAGAAGATTTATGGTACTACCGTAATTCCTAACCGTGGTGCCTGGATTGAATACGAAACCGATATCAACGATGTTATTTCCGCCCGCGTGGACCGCACCCGTAAGGTGCCTGCAACCGTGCTTTTGCGTGCACTGGGTCTGTCCTCCAACGAAGAAATTATTGCCTGCTTCGGTGAGCATCCTGCTCTGATGACCACCTTAGAAAAGGATACCACCCACAACAGGGATGAGGCTATGCTGGAGCTTTACAAAAAGCTGCGTCCCGGCGAGCCTGTTATTTTGGAAAACGCTGTACAGCTGATTGAAAATACCTTCTTTGATAATAAGCGTTACGACCTGGCGAGCGTTGGCCGTTACAAGCTGAACAAGAAGCTGGGCTGGAGAAGCCGTTTGAGCGGCTGCGTCCTGGCAGAGCCCCTGGTAAACAAGGAAAGCGGCGAAATTATCCTGCCGGCAGGCACCAAGATGACTGATGCCAACCTGGACAAGGTTGAGGAAAGCGGTGTCTATGCTGCACAGGGCCTGCGTGCAATCAAGGTTATGCACCATGATGCGCCCATGCGCATGCTGTTCACGACCGGTATTGCTGAAAAGCAGCACACCGTTACTGTTGACGACGTGCTGGCATCCTTTGGCTATCTGCTCAATTTGATGGATGGCTATGGCACCGGCGACGACATCGACCATTTGGGCAACCGCCGCGTGCGCTGCGTAGGCGAGCTGCTGCAAAACCAGTTCCGCATCGGCCTGGCACGTATGGAGCGTGTGGTTAAGGAGCGCATGACGATTCAGGATACTGAGGCGATTACGCCGCAGGCCCTGATTAACATCCGTCCTGTTGTGGCAGCGATTAAGGAATTCTTTGGCAGCAGCCAGCTGTCCCAGTTCATGGACCAAAACAACCCGCTGGCAGAGCTGACCCATAAGCGCCGTCTTTCGGCCCTCGGCCCCGGCGGTCTGTCCCGTGAGCGCGCAGGCTACGAGGTCCGCGACGTACACAACTCCCACTATGGCCGTATGTGTCCTATCGAGACGCCTGAAGGTCCTAACATCGGCCTGATCGGCTCTCTGTCCACCTACGCTGTTATCAATAAATATGGCTTTATGGAAACCCCGTACCGTGTTGTTGATAAGGAAAACAAGCGTGTAACTGAGGAAATCCGCTACATGACTGCGGATATCGAGGATAAGTACATCGTAGCACAGGCCAACGAACCGCTAGACGAGGATGGCAAGTTCCTGGGCGAGCGTGTTACCGCCCGCGCCAAGGACGATGTACTTTCTATCACTCCTGACCGCGTAGATTTGATGGACGTTTCGCCTAAGCAGGTAGTATCCATCGCGACCGCGTTGATTCCGTTCCTGGAAAACGATGACGCTAACCGTGCCCTGATGGGTGCGAACATGCAGCGTCAGGCAGTACCGCTGCTTTGCACCCAGGCGCCGATTATCGGTACCGGTATGGAATACAAGGTAGCAGTTGACTCCGGTGTCTGCGTCCTGGCCAAGCGTGCCGGCGAGGTTATCCGCGTTGTAGGCAACGAAATCCGTGTGCGTGCCGAAAACGGCGAGGTTGACGTTTATCCGCTGCTCAAGTTCAAGCGCTCCAACCAGGGTACCTGCGTTAACCAGCGTCCCATCGTCTTTAAGGGCGACAGGGTTGAAGAAAAGCAGGTGCTGGCAGACGGCCCCGCAACCGACCACGGCGAGCTGGCCCTGGGCCACAACGTTATCGTTGCTTATATGCCTTGGGAAGGCTATAACTACGAGGATGCTGTTTTACTGAATGAGGATTTGGTAAAGGCTGATATCTTTACCTCTATCCATATAGAAGAATATGACTGCGATGCCCGTGACACCAAGCTGGGCAAGGAGGAAATCACCCGCGAGATTCCCAACGTTTCCGAGGAAGCGCTGAAGGATTTGGACGAGCGCGGTATTATCCGCATTGGTGCGGAGGTGCGCCCCGGTGATATTCTGGTAGGCAAGGTTACCCCGAAGGGTGAAACCGAGCTGACCGCAGAAGAGCGTCTGCTGCGTGCTATCTTTGGTGAAAAGGCACGCGAGGTGCGTGACAGCTCCCTGCGCGTACCGCACGGCGAGGCCGGCAAGATTGTCAGCGTTAAGGTGTTCAGCCGCGAAAACGGCGACGACCTGCCGCCGGGAGTAAACGAGCAGGTGCGCGTACACATCGCCCAAAAGCGTAAGATTTCCGAGGGCGATAAGATGGCAGGCCGCCATGGTAACAAGGGTGTCGTTTCCCGCATTATGGCGCGTGAGGATATGCCCTTCCTGCCGAGCGGCGAGCCCGTGCATATCGTGCTGAACCCCCTGGGCGTACCCTCCCGTATGAACATCGGCCAGGTATTGGAGAACCATCTGGGCTGGGCAGCACGTGCCTTGGGTATGGAAATTGATACCACCAACCTGGCAACCAAGCTGCAGGTGGCAGAGGAAACCGGCGCTGCCGAAGGCACCCCTGAATTTGAGGCTGCCTACAGGGAAGCACTGGCCAAGACCGACACCGCCAAGAAGCTGGAAAGCTACGGTTATGACTACAAGCAGTACGGCATGCCCGAAACTGTGGAAATAGACAAGTTTGGCGGCAAGAGCATTAAGGCAGTACAGATTTCCGTGCCTGTATTTGACGGCGCGCATGAGCAGGATATTGCTGACGCCCTGGCTATGGCCGGCATCGACAAGACTGCCAAGACCACGCTGTATGATGGCCGCACCGGCGAGCCGTTCGATAACCCTGTTACCGTCGGCCTCACCTACTACCTCAAGCTGCACCATTTGGTTGATGATAAGATCCATGCCCGCAGCACCGGCCCGTACTCCCTTGTTACCCAGCAGCCGCTCGGTGGTAAGGCACAGTTCGGCGGTCAGAGATTCGGCGAGATGGAGGTTTGGGCGCTGGAGGCATACGGCGCTGCCTACACCCTGCAGGAGATTCTGACCGTTAAGTCCGATGACGTTGTCGGCCGTGTTAAGACCTATGAAGCAATTGTCAAGGGCGAAAACGTACCTGATCCCGGTATCCCTGAATCCTTCAAGGTACTGGTTAAGGAGCTGCAGTCCATCGGCCTGGATATCAAGGTGCTGAACGAGGATGACGAAGAGGTTTCGCTGCGCGATGACGATGATGATGATATCGCCACCACCGCCCGCGACGTTGATCTGGATATCAACGGCCAGGTAATAGAGACTGCTCCTGAAAAGCCTGCTGATGACTATGCTGATAATGACGCTACCGAGGATACTGACGACATCATTTCGGATTTGAACAATTTCACCATTGGTGATAATCCTGATGGCGGCAGCGATGATCCTGAGAACATGTAAGAGAAGGGAGCGAAGATTTCTTGATTGATGTAAATAATTTTGTATCTATGCGTATCGGTTTAGCTTCCCCCGACCAGATTAGAGCCTGGTCCTATGGCGAAGTAAAAAAACCGGAAACCATCAACTATAGAACCCTAAAGCCAGAACGTGACGGCCTGTTCTGCGAAAAAATCTTTGGCCCTACTAAGGATTGGGAGTGTCATTGCGGCAAGTATAAGCGTATCCGTTACAAGGGCATCATCTGCGACAAGTGCGGCGTAGAGGTTACCCGCAGCAAGGTGCGCCGTGACCGTATGGGCCACATCGAGCTGGCTGCACCTGTTTCCCACATCTGGTACTTTAAGGGCATCCCCAGCCGCATGGGCCTGATTTTGGATATTTCCCCGCGCAGCCTGGAAAAGGTTTTGTACTTTGCCAACTTCATCGTACTGGACCCGGGCGAAGGCACCGACCTGGTGAAGAAGCAGCTTTTGACCGAGCCCGAATACATGGAAAAGCGCGATAAATACCCCGATGCCAACATCCGTGTCGGCATGGGCGCACAGGCTATCAAGGAGCTGCTGGAGGAAATCGACCTGCAGGCCCTGACCGAGGAGCTGCGTGCCGAAATGAAGGAGGTTAGCGGTCAGCGCAAGGTGCGCGCCGTCCGCCGCCTGGAGGTTGCTGAAGCCTTCTTGAAATCCGGCAACCGCCCCGAATGGATGATTTTGGACGTTGTGCCCGTTATCCCGCCTGAGCTGCGCCCGATGGTGCAGCTGGACGGCGGCCGTTTCGCTACCTCCGATCTTAACGATTTGTACCGCCGCGTTATTAACCGTAATAACCGCCTGAAGCGTTTGCTGGAGCTGCATGCGCCCGATATCATCGTGCGTAACGAAAAGCGTATGCTGCAGGAGGCAGTGGACGCCCTGATCGATAATGGCCGCCGCGGCCGCGCCGTTACCGGCCCCGGCAACCGTCCGCTCAAGTCCCTGTCTGATATGCTCAAGGGCAAGCAGGGCCGCTTCCGTCAGAACCTTTTGGGTAAGCGCGTTGACTATTCCGGCCGTTCCGTAATCGTCGTAGGTCCGGAGCTGAAGATGCACCAATGCGGTCTGCCGAAGGAAATGGCGCTGGAGCTGTTTAAGCCCTTCGTAATGAAGCGTTTGGTAAACAGCGGCGAAGCAACCAATATCAAGAGCGCTAAGCGCATGGTAGAGCGTGCCACCAACGTAGTGTGGGACGTTTTAGAGGAGGTAATCAAGGAGCATCCTGTACTGCTCAACCGTGCACCGACCCTGCACAGACTGGGCATTCAGGCCTTTGAGCCCATCCTGTCCGAGGGCCGTGCAATTAAGCTGCATCCCTTGGTATGTACCGCTTATAACGCCGACTTCGATGGTGACCAGATGGCTGTCCATCTGCCGCTTTCTGTGGAGGCGCAGGCCGAAGCACGTATGCTGATGATGTCCGTAAATAACATCCTGGCGCCGAAGGACGGCAAGCCTGTTGCTGTGCCTACGCAGGATATGGTTTTGGGCTCCTACTACCTGACCATTGTCAAGACGCAGGAGGACGCCCGCGTAAACGGCCAGGAGCTGATTGGCGAGGGCAACCGCTACAGCAGCGTGGACGAGGCCCAGATGGCCTACTTCCACCATGCAGTATCCCTGCAGGCGCAGATTGAGGTTTACATCCCCAACAGCGAAATTTATGACGAGGAAAAGGGCGCTGCAGTTGGCGACAGCGGCGTATCCCTGGTAGTTACGACAGTAGGTAACACTATTTTCAACGGTGAGCTGCCTTTGGAAATGCGTTACTATCATAAAGAAAAGGACCAGGTCGTTAAAAAGCACGTGGATGCTGACGGCAAGGTTTATGAAACAACCGAAGAGGTTGAACGCTGGCATTTGGGCAAGCTCATCGACAAGAAGGAGCTGGGCAGACTGGTGGCCAAGGCACACAAGCTGTATGGCAACCTGCGTACTGCCGAAATCCTGGATATTGTCAAGAAGATGGGCTATGACAACGCCTGCAAGTCCGGTATTTCTATCGCTACATCTGATATCCAGATCCCTGCCGAAAAGAACGAGATTCTGGAAGCAACAGAGCACGAGGTAGATAAGGTAGAGCGCCTGTTCCGCCGCGGCCTGATGAGCCCGGACGAGCGCTACCGCAAGGTTATTGACCTGTGGAACGAGGCCACCGACAAGGTTACCGATAAATTGATGAAGTCCACCATGAACAGGTTCAACCCTGTATCCATGATGGCCGATTCCGGTGCCCGTGGTAACAAGCAGCAGATTCGTCAGCTGGCCGGTATGCGCGGCCTGATGGCCGACCCGTCCGGTCGTATCATCGACCGTCCTATCAAGGCAAACTTCCGTGAAGGCCTGACCATTTTGGAATACTTCATTTCTTCTCATGGTGCCCGCAAAGGCTTGGCCGATACCGCCCTGCGTACCGCTGACTCCGGTTATCTGACCCGTCGTCTGGTAGACGTAGCGCAGGATGTAATCGTACGCGAGGACGACTGCGATATCGTGGGTATGAACCTGGTGAAGGAGCGCAACCGCCTGAGCAAGGTGGTTTTGGGCGCCAGCCAGAACAAAATCCGCGAAAGGGTTATGGGCCGCACCCTGGCCTCTGGCGTGCTGGATGCAGAGGGCAACCTGATTGCCGAAGCCGATACCAACGTGACCGAGGAGCTCTTTAACAAGCTCAACGACGCCAAGATTGAAGAAATCAGCCTGTATTCCACCGAGGATATGGATGGCGAGGATGTGGAAACCGTCCGCATCAACATCAGCGACAGCTATGCCCACAGCGTGCTGAAGGAAGCTATGATGCATAACTTCAACAACAAGGAGGTTGCTGCTGATATCGTCAACGGCGAAGGCGTTGTTATGGCTCACGCAGGTGACACCATGACCGAAGCAACCATTGATGCGATTTTGGCTGACGGCACCGTTAAGGAGCTGCGCATCCGCAATAACGAAATTGCCGGCATTGAGGTTGAGGCAATCACCGAGGGCAAAAAAGAGAAGAACATCATCGAATCCCTGCATGACCGCATCATCGGCCGTAACCTGGCTGAGGACATCAAGGACGAAAATGGTGAGATCATCTATCATATCAACGAATATATCACCGAGCCTATCGCCGAGCATATCTGCCAGCTGCGCGAAAAGGTAAGAATCCGCAGCGTGCTCACCTGCAAGGCTAAGTTTGGCGTCTGCCGCAAGTGCTATGGCCGCAACCTGGCAACAGGCAAGAACGTTGACGTGGGCGAGGCAGTAGGCACAATCGCCGCCCAGTCCATCGGCGAGCCCGGTACCCAGCTGACCATGCGTACCTTCCACACCGGCGGTGTCGCCGGCGCGGACGATATCACCCAAGGTCTGCCGCGTGTCGAGGAGCTGTTTGAAGCACGCAAGCCGAAGCATCCTGGCATTTTGTCCGAGCTTGCAGGCCATGTGCATATCACCCAGGAGGGCAACAGCCGCAAGGTTACAGTAATGGGCTTTGAGGGCCAGAGTGAGGAATATGCAATTCCTTATGGTGCTAAGCTGTCCGTCACCGAGGGCGAGGAAATCGAAAAGGGCGACCGCCTGACCGAGGGCTCGCTCAATCCGCACGACGTGCTGCGCATCAGCGGCGTAAAGGCTACGCAGAACTATCTGGTATCCCAGGTTGTGGGCGTTTACAAGTCGCAGGGCGTAGATATCAACAGTAAGCATATCGAGGTTATGGTGCGTCAGATGATGCGCAAGGTGCGCATAGAAGAATCCGGCGATACCACGATGCTGCCCGGTGAATACGTTGACGTTGCCGAATTTGAGGAGCAGAACACCGAGATGCTGGAGGCCGGCAAGGAGCCTGCCGAGGGCCGCACTATCCTTTTGGGTATCACCAAGGCCTCTTTGGCAACCGATTCCTTCCTTTCTGCCGCTTCCTTCCAGGAAACCACCCGCGTGCTCACCGATGCCGCCATCAAGGGCAAGGTTGACCCGCTGCTGGGCCTCAAGGAAAACGTTATCATCGGTAAGCTGATCCCGGCCGGTACTGGTATGAGCCGTTACCGTGATATCAAGGTTAAATATAACATTCCTGAGCTGCAGCCTGCAGCTGCCGAAGAGGCAGGGGGCGCAGAGCCTGAAGCTACGGAGCAGGAGCAATAATATTGACTGACTAAAAGCTGCCGCGCAGGCAGCCTGCCTGTGGGCAGGCGCTGCGGCGGCTTTTTGTTACAAGGAGAAGAAAATGCGGATAGATAAATTTCCTGTTCCCTGCCGTGTGGACTACGTCCCCTCGCCCTACGAGCCGGACGAGGACGGCGTGCAGGACGTGGGCTATTACACCGGCAAATTGAGCGACGGCCGTCCCTACCGCCTGGAATGCTGGCGCATGGACGATATGCTGATGCTGACGGTGCTGTTTTCGGACGCGGGACTGGCAGACTACAGGCGTGAGGACATGCCGCTGCTGCTGGAGCTGGAGGAGATTGTGCGCTTTAGCGGCGCACAGCACAAGCTACAGGCAGCACGCACCACAGACGATGCAGGCAAGCCGATGTGGGCGCTGAACGTGATGCTGGCCAACAAAAAAGGCACGTATGCCGAGCTACTTGTAAAGCTGAAAAGATATATTATGTGATGCAGACAGGCTGATTTTTACAGGTCAGCCTGTTTTTGCTTTTGCAGGCGCTGTTTTGCTGCTGCAAGGGGCAGCTTTGGCAGTAAAATTGCTGCTTTTGCCGCTAAAAATAAATATTTTCGGAAAATGTCTTGACGGGGGGGGACAACTGTATTATAATAAATCTAAAGTTACTCGGAATTATTGCGACTAGCTTTATTGCGGGAGTTTGCAGTGCGTTTTATATGAGTACTAAGGATTTGGCGCGCTGCAATTCCTCCTCCCGCATTATAATACGCTTTATAAATTGCCGGATGTGATTGGTGGCAGATGAGTGCAGAGGAAACAAGGCAACTCTTGGACAGACTTTGCCAGCACTCCCTGAGGGCAGTTTGTAAAAATATAAAAATGGCAGTTGATTATACTGCGACATTTCCTAAGGGAGGAAAACAAAATGAAAAAATCTTTAGTTTTGGCAATGGCAATGGCTCTTGGCGTAACCGCTTCCGCTTACGCTGCTAACCCGTTCAGCGACGTACCTGCCGGCCACTGGGCTTATGACAGCATCAACAAGCTGGCTGCTGCAGGCGTAATCGAAGGCTATGGCGACAGCACCTTCGGTGGCGACAAGCTGATGACCC
>CAVKMV010000031.1:1121-19360 GCA_963657675.1 Ruminococcus intestinalis | reverse complement strand
TTATTATATTTGTCCTGCAACCTTTAAGCGCATCAAAAATGAAAGTAAGGCTAAATTATATAATGACCGGATAGTCTGGAATGGTTCTACGGTGGACGTTTTTACCGGTAAAATGTTTGGCAAAAAGCATTATTATCAATTTACAGGTGCGCAGTGGCAGAAAAAGCTGTCTATACCCGAAAAAATAATGACAGGCTACGTAGATGACAAAAACCGCAAGGGAATGTGCCTTCTTGGCAACAAAATGGCCCAAAACGGTAAGGGTAATTTAGAGCTTCTCGAGGGTGCCGGGGCATATGACTATATCATTCCCTGCTTTTATGTAGCAGATTCTGCTGACACTATCAGACATTTTGGCTCCGGACCGTTGTACCGCATTCCCTACCACAAAAGCGTTGGCCAGCACATACCCAAGGCCATAAATAAAGCAAGCCTGGATTTTGCAACTGCAATGTTTGGCAATAAGGATAAATGGGGCAGCAGGGTGTTCTTTGAAAATCTGTACCTGGCACAGGGAGAAACCAATATCTTTGAGCAGCCGGCCCTGCGTAAACCCTTGCTGGGTGCTAATCCAACATCGTTTCAAAATTACCTGGAAGGTGATAATGGTACAGCCTGCGATTGGAACAATAAGACGAATATCCGTGGCTATAAGCTTTATTGGCATCAAAAAACAGCCTGGCAGCAGACTGAGGCTATCAAAAATGACAAGATCAGTAAGAAAATAGCTCCTGTTAAAAGTGGTGTGCGCTTTGTAGGCAGGGTACGCTTTGAAAATCTGGCAGCAGAAGAGCTTGGTGCTCTGGCAAAGGTGCTTTCATTGTGCGATGAGGCAGACGCTAGTGTTGAGCCTGCCTATAAGCTGGGTTCGGGCAAATCCATAGGCATGGGCAGCGTACACATTGACAGCAAACTTTATTTGCAGCAAAGTGATTATTACACGAAGCTTTTTGGGGAAGTCGGCTTTGCTGCTGGTTTGTGTTTAACAGATAAGCAGACGTTTATTGCTGCCTTTGATAAATATATGCAGAGCGTTCTTGACGACCGTTCCCGCAGAATCTACACGGAGAGAATGCAGGAGCTGCGCCTGATTATGAACGCTAAGACACTGCAGGAGAAGGACTGGCCGCAAAAGGTTAAGTACATGGGCTTGGAGAAGGAGGCTGTTAAAATAAATAACAACCGTATTCCCCTGCCTGCTATAGATGCTGTAGTGAGGACGAAAAAATGAAGCTGGCAGCATTGATTTTGCGGCTGAAGGCAAAAAATAACGGCCGTCTGCCATTGTTTTACGGGCGTTTGCTGCATGCGGCGCTTCTGAGCAGGCTGCAGCAGGATAATCCACAACTGAGCGCGTGGCTGCATGACGCTGAAAATAAAAGCTTTTCTGTGAGCGCATTAGGCTTGGAAGCACCGAAAGTGAAAAATTTTTATCTGGTTAATGTAAACGCTGCTGCCTGCTGGCGGGTTTGCCTTATGGGTGATTATATTGATGAGCTACTGCGATTTTTGCAGCAGGGAATCAGCTTTCGCCTTGGCAGCATTGAATTTGTGCTGCAGGAGGTTATCTCTGATCAAAGGATAGACAAAAAAGCAGGGATAACCTCTACGGAATTTATTGAAGCCGCCTGCGAAAAGCTGCCGGCGCTGCAGCGTGTTACTCTTGACTTTATTACACCAACCACCTTCCGCTGCTTTGACCAGGATTATCCGCTGCCGAGGGCGGAGTTAGTGTTTGGATCGCTGGCAGACAGATGGAACCGGGTGAGCGGGCAGGAGCAGTTTAACGTAGAGCTCATCAAGAAAATAGCGGCAGAAAACCTGGTTCCCGAAAGATGGCGGGGACAGACGAGATATATTAAGCTGTCTGATAAGCGGGGAGCAGTCTGCTTTTTGGGTAGCTTTAGCTACAGGCTTTCGCTTTTGCCACAGGAATATCAGGCAGTGTTCGTGATGCTGGCAGAATTTGCCCGCTTTGCCGGCGTAGGACGTCTCACTGCGCAGGGACTGGGGCAGGTAGAAATCAGCTACGAGTGAAAAGGTAAAAATATAATGTTTTTTGGTCACAGGTCTGTTTACGAGTTTTGATTTATTAAAATTTTGACAACTAAGAGACGCCTTGTGTAAGCATATTAGCCAATTACTAGCCAGTGTGCTTATGCAGGGCGTCTTTTTTATTGTCCACAAGGCTTTGTCGGTCAGTCCATGAAAAAAATTTATTTTACCTGTCTTTAACCTCACCCTAATACTTTCTTAACAAAGCAACGTTATACTATAACCATAAACCACGAGGATGGTTGAAGGAGGAAAATAAATCATGAAATTAAAAAAGTTTGCATGCTTAGGCTTGGCTGTTATGATAGCGTTGGGCGCTTTGGGTTGTGGCGGTGATAACAAGGCTGCAGATAAAAAGGACGCTGGCGTGAAAATTACCGGCAGCGTAACAGGTAGCGGCTCTTCCGCCCTGCTGCCGCTGGCAAAGGACGCAGCCGGCAAGTTTAAGGCTATTAATCCTGACGTTTCCATCACCCTGAACGGTGGCGGCAGCGGCACTGGTCTCAAGCAGGTTGCCGATGGCAGCGTCAATATCGGCAACAGTGACGTGCCTGCCGAAAGCAAGCTGAAGCCGGAGGTGGCCAAGGGACTGGTTGACCACAAGGTTTGTGTTGTTACTATGGCACCTGTAATCAACAAGGATTTGGCTGCTAAGGTAAAGAGCCTGTCCAAGGCACAATTGACCGATATCTTCACCGCCAAGGTGAGCAACTGGAGCCAGGTTGGCGGTCCTGATGAACCCATCGTGCTCATCACCCGTCCTGCTACCAGCGGCACCCGTGCCCTGTTTGCTGAATTCGCCCTGGGCGGAGCCAAGGAGGCTACCAATAAATCCCTCGAAACTGATGACTCCGGCACCCTGCTGCAAAGCGTAAAGGATAACAAGGGTGCTATCGGCTATGTTGCCCTGTCCTATCTGGTGAACAATAAGGACGTTGCCACCGTTGCTATTGACGGTGTAGAGCCTACTCTGGAAAATACCTACAGCGGCAAATATCCTGTATGGGGCTACGAGCATATGTATACTAAAGGCGAGCCTACTGGCGCAGTCAAGGCCTTCCTCGACTTCATCACCTCTGCTGATTATGGCAAGGAGATTGAAAAGCAGGGGTATGGTGTTACTGCTAAGATGCAGGTTCAAAGATAATAGAGGATATCTTTATGCAGCAGGCAAAAGTAAATGCTTATAGGCAGGACACACTGTGGCGCTACATTATCACTGGCTGCGGCCTGGCGCTCATCGTCCTCACCCTGGCCATTGGCGCATTTTTGTGCTACAAGGGCATAGGCACTTTTACAACATATAACCATAGTATTACAGAATTTTTGTTTTCGGCCGACTGGGCACCCAGTGACGATGTGGAGGGTGGGGGCAGGGTTGGCGCGGCCATCTTCATTTTCGGCTCTGTGGTCACCTGCGCGCTGGCACTGGCCATCGCTACTCCCTTCAGCCTGGCGACAGCCATCTTTATGACTGAAATTTCGCCGGAGCTGGGCAAGCGCTTTGTGCAGCCGGCAGTAGAAATATTCGTAGGCATTCCCTCGGTTGTTTATGGCTGGATTGGCCTGACGATTTTGGTGCCGTTGATTAAGGAAATTTTTCACCTGCGTTTTGGCTTTTCGGTGCTGGCGGCAGGCATTGTGCTGGCTGTGATGATTTTCCCCACCATCACGAGCCTGGCGGCCGACGCCCTGCGCAGCATACCCCAAAGCTATCGTGCCGCCTCCTACGGCTTGGGCGCGACACGCTGGCAGACCATCGCCAAGGTGGTGGTGCCTGCAGCAGTTACGGGCCTGATGACGGCGGTTATCCTGGGCCTTGCGCGTGCCTTTGGCGAGGCGCTGGCTGTGGCTATGGTCATTGGCAAGATGCGTGCCTTCCCCACGTCCATCCTGTCGCCAACCAACAATTTGACGGCGGCTATTGCGGCGGATATGGGCGGTGCGATGGAGGGCAGCGAATACAACATTGCGCTGTGGACGATGGCGCTGCTGTTGTTTATCATTTCGCTGGCGTGCATCTTCGCTATTCATTACCTGGGAAATAAAGGAGGGAGGAAGGCATGAACAATATAGCCCGTGCCAAGCTTACCGATAAGCTGATGACAGCGGTGTTTTACTGTGTCGCAGGCTTCTTCATCCTGCTTTTGGTGGCCTTTGCGCTGTATGTAATTATCAGCGGCTTTAAGGATTTTAGCTGGGAGCTTATTTCCTTTGAGGGCGGCGGTATCGGCAACCTTCTTTTTAATACGGTCTATCTGGTTTTCCTGTCGCTTCTGGTGAGCGTCCCCTTGGGCGTGGCGGCAGGCATTTATATGGCAGAATACGCGCGCGCAGGCAAATTCACCCGCTTTTTGCGCATGTGCATCGAAACGATGTCCTCACTGCCGTCTATCGTAGTCGGCCTGTTTGGCTATTTGGTGTTTATTGTGATGACTGGCTCGCAGTGGAACCTGTTTAGCGGCGCACTGGCTGTTTCCATCCTCAGCATCCCGCTCATTATGACGGTTACGGAGGATGCCTTCAAGTCGCTGCCGCAGGGCTACAAGCGTGGCAGCCTGGCCATGGGTGCCACGCTGTGGCAGACAATTTACAAGGTGCTGCTGCCTGCGTGCCTGCCGCGCATTATGACGGGCGTGATCCTGGCTGCCGGCCGTGGCTTTGGCGAGGCGGCGGCGCTGTTGTACACCGCCGGCATGAGCACGGATATTAACTGGCACAGCTGGAATCTGCTCTCGCCCGTGTGTCCGCTCAACCTGTTCCGCCCTGGCGAAACGCTGGCGCTGCACATCTGGGCCTCGCGCACCGAGGCGCTGGCTGCCAATGCGGCGCAGATGGCTAATTTATCGTCGGCCATCCTGATGCTTTTAGTGCTGTCCTTTAGCCTGGGCGCACGTTATTTGAGCACCTATTTAGACAAGAGAACCGGAGGAAGCAGAAAATGACCCTGGCAACGAAATTTTTAGTGCAGGACCTGGATTTGTATTATAACAAGTTCCAGGCGCTGAAGAAGATAAATCTGGATATCAAGGAAAAGGAGATCACCGCTCTCATCGGTCCCAGCGGCTGCGGCAAATCCACCTTTTTGAAAACGCTCAACCGTATGAACGATTTGGAGGAGGGCGTGCGTATCGAGGGCAAAATCACCCTGGATGGCAAGGATATTTTTAGCGAAATTGATCCTATCAGCCTGCGGCACCGTGTAGGCATGGTCTTCCAGCAGCCTAATCCTTTCCCCAAGAGTATTTATGACAACGTTGCCTACGGCCCGCGCATTCACGGCATCAGCAAAAAGAGCACACTGGATGAAATTGTGGAGCGCAGCCTGCGCCAGGCGGCCATCTGGGACGAGCTCAAGGACAGGCTGAATAAGAGCGCCCTGGGACTGAGCGGCGGCCAGCAGCAGCGCCTGTGCATCGCGCGCACCCTAGCCGTGCAGCCGGAGGTTATTTTGATGGACGAGCCCACCAGCGCGCTCGACCCGATTTCAACGATGAAGATTGAGGATTTGGCGCTAGAGCTGAAAAAGGATTATACGATTGTCATCGTCACCCACAATATGCAGCAGGCGGCGCGCATCTCGGACAAGACGGCCTTCTTCCTTTTGGGCGAGCTGATGGAGTTTGATGCTACCAAAAAGCTTTTTGCCAACCCCTCCAACCCCAAGACGGAGGAATATATTACAGGCAGATTTGGTTGAGGGGAGGATTAAAATGACACGCAATAAATTTAACGAACAGCTGCAGCAGCTTTTAAACAGCGTGCGCGTGATGGGTGTAAATTTAGAGGAAACCTTAGACAAGGTTATTGATAACCTGGAGGTTAAGGATGCGGCGGTGGCGCAGCAGATTATCGATGACGATGATAACTTTGACAACAGCGAGGTGGATATTGAAAAGCAGTGCCTGGAGCTGGTGCTGACGCAGACACCTGTAGCCACTGACTGGCGCGAGATTGCCAGCTGTCTGAAGCTTGTGGGCGATATGGAGCGCATTGCCGATCATTGCAGCGACATCAGCCAGTATACGCTGCAGCTTCTGGCCAAGGAGCCTGTGGCTCTGCCGCCAAATTTTATGCCGATGCTGCAGGTGATGCGTCAAATGGTGTATGACGCTATCAGTGCCATCAGCGAAAACGATGTCGAGCTGGCCAACAAGGTTATCGCCACCGATGACGTGGTGGATGATTATTTTGCCGAAATGCGCCAGCAGCTGACGCTTTTGATGCAGCAAAGGCCGCAGTGCGTGCCGCAATATGTGGATTATCTGATGATTGCCAAGTATGTGGAGCGTGTCGCCGACCATGCCACGAATATTGCCCAATGGGTGCTGTTTGTGGTGAAGAACGAATTAAAGAATTAAATTTTGGCAAATCCTGCTGCTGCTAAAAATCAGCCTAAACCAACAGCTTCCGTATGCTGCAAACAGTATGCGGCAGCCTTTTTGCGTTAGCTGATTTGGGTAAAGTGTGATATAATAAAAGAATACAATGAGCCGTTAGTGTTTTAGAGACTGGAGTTTATTATGCTGCGGGGATTTTTGCAATATTATTTGCCATACAAGCGTATATTGACGGTGACGCTTTTGGGGTCGGTGGCCGCGTCGGTGACGGAGCTGCTTTTTCCTATGTATTTGCGTCACATTATGAACGACATTTTGCCGCTGGGGGACATTGCCGCGCTGCTTAAGGCGGCGGCGGTGCTTTTTTGCGGCTATGTGGCCGTGGCCGCTGCCAATTACAAGGTGATGCAGCAGGGGCGCACGATTGGCGCCCTGGTGGAGCAGGATATGCGGCGCGACCTTTTTGCACACGTGCAGCGCATGAGCTTTGGCTATTTTGATAACCAGCGCGTGGGACAGCTGGTGGCGCGCATCGTGGGCGATGTGGGCGAAATCCGCGAGCTGATTTTTTTAGGTCCCAATTATCTTTTGGTGTGCATCATCTTCATGTTGGGCACGATGGGTATTTTGTTTTATATCAACTGGCAGCTGGCACTGGTGGTCAACGTGCTGCTTATAGTCAAGGCCGTTGATTCAGTGACCACCAACCGCAGGCTGAAGCAGGCAGGCCGCGCCGCCCGCAGGGAGGTGGGCGACATGACGGCGCAGACAACGGAAAGCCTCAACGCCATCCGCCTGGTGCAGTCCTTCAATAACGAGGAGCTGGAGTGCGCGCGCCTGGGAAGGATCGCGGCACGCCTTTTGGCAGCACGCAAAAAATCCTTTGGCATTCTCAGCCATTCCAACACCAGCATGGTGCTTTTTTCCAACATCACCAACCTGGTGATTATCGTCGCCGGCGGTATTTTGATTACCTATGGCAAAATGCATTTTAGCGACCTTGTGGCCTTTATGCTCTATGTATCTATCTTTGTGCGCCCGGTGCTGCGGCTCAACGCCCTGGCGGAGGTGTACCAGAAGGGCGTCACCAGCTACCAGCGCTTTGCGGAGCTGATGCACCAGCAGGCAGACATTGTGGACGCGCCTGACGCTGTGGACGCAGGCGTGCTTAGGGGCGACATTGTTTTTGACAACGTCACCTTTGGCTACAACGGCAAGAAGCCTGTGCTGCAGGGCTTTTCACTGCACATCAGGGCGGGCGAATCGGTGGCCTTTGTGGGCAGCACGGGCGTGGGCAAGAGCACGCTGTGCAACCTGGTGCCACGCTTTTATGATTTGCAGGGCGGTCGCATTCTGCTCGACGGCAGGGATATCAGGCAGATGACGCTGCGTTCCCTGCGCCGCAATATCGGCATTGTGCAGCAGGATATCTTTTTGTTTGCTGATACGGTAGAAAATAATATTTTGTACGGACGGCCTGAGGCCACGCCGCAGGAGGCGCAGCGGGCGGCCGTGCTGGCAGAGGCGGACCGCTTTATCGAGCTGCTGCCGCAAAAATATGCCACACAGCTGGGCGAGCGCGGCGTAAAGCTGAGCGGCGGCCAAAAGCAGCGCCTGGCTATTGCGCGTGTCTTTTTAAAGAATCCGCCCATTTTGATTTTGGACGAGGCCACCTCGTCCCTGGATAACGAAACCGAAAAAAATATCCAGCTGGCGCTGGACGCGCTGTCGCACAACCGCACGACGCTGGTGGTGGCGCACCGCCTGGCCAGCATCCGCAATGTGGACCGCATCATCGTGCTTTCGACCCACGGCATTGCCGAGCAGGGCTCGCACGAGGAGCTGATGGCGCTAAAGGGAGAATATTACAAGCTGTATATGGCGCAGTTTGAGAAAAAAGCTTAGCTTGGGAAGGGAGCAAGTATGCATATAGATAAACGCTTAGAAACAATAGCCGGTCTGGTGCCACCGCACTGCGTGCTGGCCGACATCGGTACGGATCACGCATATCTGCCTGTGTGGCTGCTGCAGCAGGGAAGAATTGACCGTGCTATCGCTGGCGACATCGCCGCAGGACCCTGTCAGGCAGCACGCAACACCGTGGCGGCTTATAGCCTGCAGGATAAGGTGGAGGTGCGCCAGGGCAGCGGCCTTGAGGTGATCGCGCCGGGTGAGGCCGGCTGCATCGCCATCGCCGGCATGGGCGCCGGCACGATCATCAGCATTCTGGAGGCTGACATGGCAACTGCCCAAAGCGCACAGCTTTTGGTGCTGCAGCCTATGGCAGGGGCAGCATCCCTGCGTGCCTGGCTGCTAGGCAACGGCTGGCAGCTGGTGGCCGAGGAGCTGGTGGATGATGCGCCGCACTTTTATGAGATTATTGCTGCCCAAAGGGGGCAGGCCGCCATGCCTGCTGCGGCAGAGCTGGAGGTGGGACCTGTGCTGCTGGCGCAGGGGCATCCGCTGCTGGCGAAGCAGATAGAGCGCAAGCTGGCAGAATATACAAGACTGGTGAGCAATATGGAGCGCAGCGAGCAGGCGCGCGGAAGCGAAAAATACAAATTGGCCAAGGAAATGGTGCAGAAATTGGAGGTGCTGCAAAATGCCGGCTCAGGTAACAGTAAATGACATCATTCAGCTGCTGGAGGAAATGGCGCCGCCGGAATTGGCAGCGGACTGGGATAACGTGGGACTGATGCTGGGGCGGCGCACGCACCCGGTGCGCAGGCTGCTTTTGGCGTTGGATGTGACGCAGGAGACGGTGCAGCAGGCCATCGCCAAGAAGGCGGACATGCTGATAACGCACCATCCGGCGATTTTTCGCAGGCTGGGGCAGGTGACGGATGCTAACTGGCAGCAGGAGCTTTTGCTGCAGCTGGCAGAAAACGGCATTGCCGTCTACAGCGCGCACACTAATCTGGACTGCGTTGCTAATGGCGTCAACAGCGTGCTGGCCAAGTGCCTGCGCCTTGTAGACACGGATGTCTTGGACACAGCCAGCGGCCTGGGCCGCGTTGGCGGCGTGCAGCAGCCCTGCAGCCTGCAGGACTTTGCCGTCTTTGTCAAAAAAGCGCTGCACGCCGATTACGTGACTGTCGGCGACGCGCACAGGCAGGTGCGCAGGGTGGCCGTGTGCGGTGGTGCGGGGGCTGATTTGATTGCCCTGGCGCTGGCGCAGGGGGCAGACACGCTGGTGACAGGCGATGTTAAGTACCACGAGGCGCAGCAGGCAGTGTTTAGCGGCCTGAACATTATTGACGCAGGCCACCAGCCGACGGAGCTGCCCGTGCTGGACGATTTGGCAGACAGGCTGTCGCTGCGCTTTGGCGACAAGAATTGGCATGTAGATATTAAGGTGGCAGGCGAAACCCTGCTGTTAAAGCATATATAGAAAATAGGGTGATAGAAGAATGATTAAGGATTTTAAGGCTGGCCTGAAGGTGTGCCAGGCCGCTTTGGTGCGTGTACAGAAGGTAGGCAATTCCTCTAACGGCGGCGTGTTCGCCCGCGGCCTGCTGGAGGATAACAGCGGCCGCGTAGGCTTCATCTGCTTTGACGCCGCGCTGGTGGAAAGGCTGCGTGCCTTGGAGGCTCCTGCCGCCTTTATGATTGGCGGCAACGTGGATATCAACAAGTTTAACAACGACATGACGCTGCAGGTTGTGGTGCAGCGCCTGGAGAACCTGCTGCCGCAGGACGACATCAGCAATTTGCTGCCGGCAGGTAATTTTGACGTAGAGGCCTACAAGACCAAGCTGACCAACTACATCAAGGCTGTGCGCACGCCTGGTCTGCGTATGCTTTTGGAAACCATCTTCAGCGGCGAGACCTACGACCGCTTTGTGCATAACCCCGCCGGGATGCGCATGCATCACGCCTATTTGGGCGGACTGCTGCAGCATTCGGTGGATGTGGCGGCGCTGGCGGTGGCCATGGCCGGGCAGATTGAGGGGGTGGACAAGGATTTGGTTATTGCCGGCGCGCTGCTGCACGACATCGGCAAGATTAAGGAAATATCTGCCGAAATCGGCTTTCCTTATACCAACGAGGGCCGTCTTTTGGGGCACATCACTATGAGCTGTCTGATGGTGCAGGAGTCCGCTGCCAAGCTGCACATCCCCGCCTCGCGCCTGGAGCAGCTGCAGCACGTGCTTTTGTCGCACCACGGTGACAACGAAAAGGGCTCCCCCGTAGCCTGCGCTACGCGTGAGGCCTTCATTGTGCATTACGCAGACGAGCTCAACGCCGTTATGAACCAGTTTGACGTGCCTGAGGGCAAGGGTTCCTGGGAATATAACCGCATGCTGGGGCGCAATATTTTGACGGAGAGGCTGTAAGAAACGACGTTACACGTAGGCAGGAGCGCAGCCTGCACGGCACTATGCTCAGAAGCTTTATCCCCTGTTAATAATCAGCTTAAACTATATTTTAAATTTTGCTTCTGCGGTAAAATGCGTCATAGTGTACACATTTATGATAAAAGAGGTATATTTATGTAAATCTTTTGTGAAAGTATGCTGAGAGTGCAATTACTTGTGCTATAATTATAGTGACATCTTGTAAACGGCCTAAGCAGTTTTACCGCCGTTTGGAAGGCAGGAGTGATAATTATGGCGAAACAAAAGATATTAATTGCTGATGATGAGGCGCAGATCCGCGAGATTTTGCGTATATACTTTGAAAAGGAAGGCTTTGAGGTCATTGAGGCCGAGGACGGTGCGGCTGCGATTTTGAAGGTGCAGTCCGAAAAGCCGGATATTTTGCTGTTGGATATAATGATGCCTGTTCTAGATGGCATCGAGGTGTGCAAGCAGGTGCGTAAAATGACTGACCTGCCGATTATCATGGTGACGGCCAAGGACGATGATGATGACCGCATCGCCGGTCTGGAAATCGGTGCTGATGATTACATCACCAAGCCGTTTAATTCGCGCGAGGTGGTGGCCCGCGTCAAGGCTGTGCTCCGCCGCACAGGCACGCAGGAAAAGAAGGGCGATGTCTCCCGCATCACCTATCCCGGTCTGATTATCGACATGGAGCAGTACCAGGTGACGGCCTTCGGTCACAAAATGACCTTCACCACTAAGGAGATGGAGCTTTTGTGGTGCCTGGCCTCCAATCCGGGCAAGGCCTTCAGCCGCAACCAGCTTTTGGAAACGATTTGGGGATATTCCTATTATGGCGATACCCGTACAGTTGATACACATATTAAACGCATCAGACAGAAGCTGAATATTCCGCCTGATTCCGCGTGGGACATCACCACGATTTGGGGAGTGGGCTACAAGTTTGAGCTGAAGGATAAATAACAAATGAAACAATCCCTAAGCACACGCCTGATGTATAGTTTTATGACTATCATAATTATCGTCGTCGTGGGGATTACAGCAGGCATATCCTACCTTATCGCCGATTATTTTTTTCAGGTGAAGGAGCAGGAGCTGGCCGAGAAGGGGCACGAGATGGGAGAAACCATCGAGGCCTTCATCCGTCTGGATGACAGGGATATGCTTTATAGGTATATTTTGGCTGTAGACAGGCTGGTTGGCGCACGCATCTGGCTTTTTGATGATAATTACGAGCTTTTGGCGGCATCGTATTATGATGCGGATAAGGATGTCGGGACCAATGCTGCCCTAAAGCATTTTCTAAAAAATGGCGCTCCCTCGCGCAAGGATTTGCAGGACAGCGTCCAAAAGCTGGATCAGGACATAAAAGGAAGCAATATTTCCTATAGGGTAAAGCTGATATTAGGCGACGTTTACGCAGGTAAGTCGTTCAAATCGCAGATTTATCATCCTTATTATAAGGAGCAGGTGATTCTGGTGGGCGTGCCTTACCATATCCCCGGCGGCCGCACAGGCGCGATTATGATGATTGAGCCCTTGAGCGGCTTTGAAAAATTCTTGCGAAATGTTTACATTTATATTATGATTGTAGGTATCATCGCTATCATCATCAGCCTGTTTTTGGTCAAGCGCCTTTCGGCTGTGATTATCAAGCCGGTGCTGGATATGAAGGATAACGCGCAGGCCATGGCCTCGGGTGACTATTCCTGTCGCCTGACGGTGCAGGGTAATGACGAGATTGCCGAGCTGGGTAAAGCGCTCAATTCCCTGGGCAGGGACTTGGGGGCCTATATTGCCAAGATGGAGCGGACGGAAAAAATCCGCCGCGACTTTGTGGCCAATGTGTCACACGAGCTGCGCACGCCGATTACGATTATCCGTGGCTACAACGAGGCAATTTGTGATGGCATGGTGACAGAGCCGACAGTGCTGCAGCGCTACCGCGGCCTGATCAACGAGGAAACAGTCCGCCTTGAGCGTATGGTGCGCGAGCTGCTAGACATCAGTCGCCTGGAATCGAGCGATCCGCTGACTGTTAATAACATGGATGAGCTGCCGCTGGCTGGCATCATCCGCAATGTTGCCGAAAAATTATCGGTGCGTAGCGTGAAGCGCAATATCAGGTTTAACGTCCATGCGGATGAAACAATAAAAATTTTGGGTGACGGCGACCAATTGGTGCAGTTAATTATGATTTTGTGCGATAATGCCTTGAAATATTCGCCAGAAAATGGTACTGTATCATTAGGTGCGAATAAGCTTGATGATGGCAGCGTGCTTGTGACCGTTACGGACCAGGGCAAGGGGATACCTGCGGAGGACATTCCCTTTATTTGGGAGCGCTTCTACAAGGTAGAAAAATCCCATTGCCGCAGCGTGCCGGGAACAGGACTGGGGCTGGCTATTGCCAAGGAAATTATCCGCGTCCACGGCGCCAGTGCCGAAGTAATCAGCAAATGTGGTTCTGGTACTACATTTGAAATAAAATTTCCAAAGGATAAGGTAGTATGATTTTAAAGTATGTTTGTCCCGATTACAGAGTAAAGAGTTTATTTGACATTTCGGCAAAATGGCTGAAGCGTAATGGTTACACAAGGATTGTTGTTGACATTGACAATACCCTGCTGCCGCGCGATAAGAACCTGGTTGGCCCGCGTGCCATGACCTGGATCCGTCAGCTGCACCAGATGGGTATTAACGTCGCTTTGATTTCTAATAACGGCGGCGACCGCATTAAGGCTATCACCCGCCAGACAGGCCTGGGCACGATTATGCGTGCGGCCAAGCCCCTGCCGATGGCCTATAAGCAGATTTCCAAGGCTATGGGCGCCGGCAAAATCCTTTATGTGGGCGACCAGCTGCTGACCGACGTTTTGGGTGCCAAGATTGCCGGGCAGCCTGTAGTCTGGGTAGAATCGCTGGGTGGCAAGGAGCATTTTATTACCCGTTGCACCCGCAAGATAGAAAAATTCTTTATCGGGCGTCTGCATAGCAGCAATATGATGCCCAAGGAGCGCGTATTATGAAAATAGCCTTGCTGCAGCTGGCTGTTCTGGAAAAGAATAAGGCCGCTAACGTGGCTCACGGCCTGCAGCTGGCGGCTTGCGCCGCCAAAACCCATGACCTGGTGGTGCTGCCGGAGGTGTGGACGACAGGCTACAGCCTGGGACATTTGCAGGAGGAGGCCGAGGAGGCTGACGCTTCCCCTGTCATCAGCAGCCTGCAGCAGATCGCGCGTGCCAACAGCTGCGCTATTCTGGCAGGCTCCGTGCCCATGCGTCATGATGGCAAAATTTATAATACCTCTGTAGCTATTGCCAAAACGGGAGAGGTGGTCAACCGTTATGATAAGGTGCATTTGTTCGGCTTGTTTGACGAGGCTGATTTTTTCGCACCTGGCAATAACTTCAACGCCTTTACCTTAGACGGATTGTGCTGCGGCTCCACCATCTGCTATGATTTGCGCTTTCCTGAGCTGTTTCGCCATCTGGCGCTGCAGGGGGCGCAGCTCATCTTCTGCGTGGCCGAATGGCCTGAGGCGAGGGGCGATATCTGGCAGCTTTTGGCGCAGGCGCGTGCTGCTGAAAACCACACCTTTGTGGTGGCAGTGAACTGCGCGGGCACGTTTAAGGGCGCTCCTTTTTACGGACATTCTATGGTTGTCGCACCTAGTGGCAAAATTCTGGCCTGGGCAGGCCTGCAGGAGGAGGTTGTCTCCTGCGAGATAGAGCTGGCCGATGTCGCTAAAGTGCGCAGTAGGCTCAACGCCCTGGCTGATGTACGCAAGGAGCTGATGCAATAGTGATTGCTAAAAATTTATTGGCCGGTCTGGCAGCCGGCCTGCTTTTGTATGTCCAAATTAGGACAGGCCTGGTGGAGGCAGCCGTGCCTAAGGACGCCCCCAAGGATATCAAGCATATTTTGGGTCTGTATTATGGCAACGGCGAGAACATCCTCATCCGCGAAAACAATGGCCGCCTGGAGCTTTTGTACCGCCTGGAGCAGGCAGATAAATGCTTTGCTGCGTCCAATCTGTATCCGCTGACGAAGGTGCATTTTGATTCCTACACGCTCAAGGAGGCAGGTCCCATGAGCAGCACTGAAGCCAACGTCCGCTTTGAGCGTGACACTGACGGCTACGGCATCACCTGCCGCGTGGGCGGACACACCTACAGCCGCTACTTTTTGGGACAGACCACGGGCGAGCGTGCCCAGGCCTTGCGCCTGCCGGAGCGCAGCGCTGAGGAATGGACCAAGCTGCGCGAGGAGGCTGCTAAGGCCGCAGTGCCGCAGGCATTGGCAGCGGGTGAGCAGGCCAAATTGGCGGATGCAGGCATGGTGGCAGGCATCAAAATCAATTCCGTATACGCCACCAGCGACAACCTTTTTGGCGCGCCGCTGTACACAACGCCCAAGCTGTATGTAAACGAGGCGCTGCTACCTGCCCTGACCAAGGTGCAGCAAAGGCTGCAGCCCTATGGCTACGGCCTGGTGCTGTGGGATGCCTACAGGCCGTGGAGCGTGAGCAAGCTGGCTAACCTGGCGCTGCCTGCTGACAAAAAGTCCCTGCTGGAGGACCCCGAAACCAAGGGCAGCATGCATAATACGGGCAACGCTGTGGACGTTGGCCTGTACGATTTGGCAACAGGCGAAGAGGTGGAGCTTGGTAGCGGCTTTGATGAGCCCTCGCTCAGGCAGTATGCCGGCTACACCGGCGGCACGGCGCGTGAGCGCTATTTGCGCAGCCTGCTGCGCGAGACCATGGAGCTTTGCGGCTTTAAGGGTATCGAAATGGAATGGTGGCATTTTGAATATGCTACAGATACGCAATATGCGCATTTAAATATAAATTTGTGATATGAGGTGACAATTATGAACGTATATGATAACGCAAACGAACTGGCAAAGGCTATGCGCGAGAGCCATGAATTCAAAAAATTAAAGGAAGCAACTGCTGCCCTAGCCAAGGACGCCGATACCAAAAAGATGGTAGACGAATTTTTGCAGCTGAACCAGGAGGCAGAAATTGCCAAATACCAGGGCAAGGAGCCTGCCAAGGAAACCACCGAAAAAATCCAGAAGCTGTATGGCGTGCTGTCTTTGAACACCGACGCCATGGGATATCTGAATTCCTTTATGCGTTTTCAGATGATGCTTTCGGATATCACTAATTCCATCCAGGACGTTGTCAAAGAAGCAATGGGAGAAAAATAATGACCCAGCTGCAGGATATATTTGCCGGCTGCACTGCCAAGCCGCTGCTGGCTCAGGAGCCGATGAGCCACCACACCTCCTTTCGCATTGGCGGCCCTGCCGATTTGCTGGCCCAGCCGCAAAGCGAGCAGGAGCTGGCAGCACTGCTGGCAAGGGCGACGGCTAACGCTGTACCTGTAACCCTCATCGGCAACGGCTCTAACCTTTTGGTGCGCGACAAAGGCATCCGTGGCCTGGTCATCAAGCTGGGCAACATGTTTAGCAGCATTGCTGCAAACGGCAGCAGCCTGACCTTTGGCAGCGGTGTTTCGCTGGCCATGGCAGCACGCAGGGCGGCAGAGCTGTCCCTGAGCGGTCTGGAATTCGCCGTGGGCATCCCAGGCAGCATTGGCGGCGCGGTGTATATGAACGCCGGCGCCTATGATGGCGAAATGTCCAAGGTGGTGAGCAGCGTGCGCGTGATGGACGCTGACGGACAGGTGCAGGACCTGCCTGCTGCTGCCTTAGATTTTGCCTACAGGCACACTGCGCTGCAGGGCAGCGGCAGGATCGTCACCGCCGTAACTGTGGAGCTCGCACCTGGCGACAGGCAGGCCATTGCCGATAAAATGGCCGATTTCAGCAGCCGCCGCATCGCCAAGCAGCCATTGGAGCTGCCTAGCGCAGGCAGTATGTTCAAGCGTCCGCCGGGATATTTCGCCGGTACGCTCATCGACCAGACCGGTCTCAAGGGATATACCGTTGGCGGCGCGCAGGTTTCGAGCAAGCACGCAGGCTTTGTGGTGAACGTAGGCGGTGCTACTGCTGCCGACGTGCTGCAGCTGATTGCCGACGTGCAGGCGAAGGTGCTGGCGGCCCATGGTGTGCAGCTGGAGCCGGAGGTTTTGGTTTTGGGCGAGGAATAAGCAGCCCGCGTAGTTAGAGGAGAAGAAATTTGAAGCAGCAGCTTTTGACAGAACAGGAAATCCACGAGCTTGGACTCAAGGTGCTGGTTCCTTGGCTGGAACAGCATAATTTTAAAATTGATTATATGCAGACGGATAAAAACGTTGTGCCGCATATTTTTGCCCTCAGTGGTAAGATTTTGACGGTGATCGTCGTTGCTACGGCCATGTATCCCAATAAGGGCGTTGTTTCAGAGGGTGATAAGGCCTACGCCCTGCGCGTTGCCAGCGATCTGCACGCCTTGTGCGCTACTGCCTCTATCGGCCTGGTGAACGTGGACGGACTGCCTGCGGCAGATAAAAAGCTGATGGGCACGCCGCTGCAGAACGGACATTATAAGGCTGATTTTGGCGGCCTGGAATATATTCAGTTTTTGGATGCAGATGAAGCGTGAGGTGGCAGCATGGATTTATTGACTGTTGATAAAAGCAAGTGCCTGCATTGCGGCATTTGCGTGGAATGCTGTCCGTCATGCATCCTCTCGCTGGGGGAGGACGGCCCCGAATGTAACTTTGACCGTGGCTGCATGAGCTGCGGCCAGTGTGTCGCTATCTGCCCTGTGGGAGCGTTGGATAACAAATATACGCCGCTGGACAGGCAGCGTCCTGTGACTATGCCGGTGCTGGCGCCGGACGTGGCCTACGAATTTTTGCGTATGCGCCGCAGCGTGCGCAATTTTAAGCCGCAGCCGCCTACGGACGAGGAGCTGACGCGTCTGCTGGACGTGGCCCGCTATGCGCCGACGGCAGGCAATTCGCAGGGGTTGTATTTTATCGTCATCCGTGACAGGGACAAGATTCGCGCTATTGCTGACGCCGTAGCCGACTGGATGGAGGACGAGGTGGCTGCAGGCACCGAAAACAAGCGTTACTTTCAGGTCGTGCTGCGCGCCTACCGTGAGCGGGGGCAGGACATCATCGCCCGCAACGCACCCTGTCTCATCTTTGCGCTGGCACGCCGCCTCAACATCACTGGGGTGAGCAACGCCGAGCAGACCTGGGCCTATGCCGAGCTGTTTGCACCTACCATCGGTCTTGGGACGACCATTGCAGGCTTTATTCAGTCCTGTGGCATTGCCGGCTACCAGCCGCTTTTGGATTTGCTGGAAATGCCGCCCAAGCATAAGGTGGCAGGCACCTTGATGGTGGGCTATCCTAAATACAAATACAAGCGGATGCCGGAGCGGCAGCACCTGAAGGTGGAATTCCGCTAAAATATGGCATGAAAAAGCAAAGGCTGTCCTTTTAACGCGACAGCCTTTGCTTTTTGTTGTATTGTGCCGGGAGTTGGATGCTCCTTTTTATTCATTTGTACCCACACGCAACGAGATCTGGTA
>CAVKMV010000031.1:0-1111 GCA_963657675.1 Ruminococcus intestinalis | reverse complement strand
ATTCGTTGAAGTCAGGGGTCATCCAATGATTTTTGAGAGGCATGATATAAAGATTATCCAGGGCATGCAGATTGTTTTTTTGCATAAAGTTTGTAAACAGCCTGCCCAGGCGTGCAACGTTATCTCTGAAGGTTCCCATAAAGCGCATAGTCATATACAGTCCTGCAGGACGTACGTAATAATTTTCTTCACCATGGTAATCGGGATTGATGGTAGAAAAATAGGCCAGCGGGTGGCCGTGGTTGCCTGACAAGAACAAATCCTTGTCTAAAAGCCAGCCGACAGCCTTTTCCTTGAAGTGCTCCTTAGAAAAAACCTTTAGGTTGTGCTTAGCCAAAACAGTTATGCTGTCGTTGCCGGTGCTGTTCGGGGGTAGGGAACTGAGAAGAAATTTTTTTTCGTGCCTGAAGGTGATGGTGATTTGCTCCAGATGGCTGTTGCGGAGCTTGTCCAACTGATGAAAGACAACCTGGATATCATTGCGGATGCGTTTGTTGTGGAGAATTATCTCTTCACATTCGTGATCCTTTTCCTCCAGCAGAGCCTGCAAATTATCTACACTGCGCTCATTGAGATAGGTTTTGATTTTGGAAATTGGTATACCCAGCTTGCGCATATTAATGATTATCTCGAGTATGAGATATTGCTTAAGCGAGTAATGGCGGGAGTTGTTTTCGGAAATAAATTCGGGGGATAATATTCTCGTTTTATCATAGTAGAGCAGTGTCTGCTTGGGCAGCTCAAAGAGCTCTGCCAGCTCACCTGCTGTATAATATTGACGGGGGTCGGTGTTCATAGGTTCAGGGCTCTCCTTTGGGTGTTTTAGCAGCAACTTTAATCTACTTTATTATAACACAAAAAGAGCGTTTTACAAAATAAAAGTAAAAGATAGCTACTCTCAATTCAGAAAAAATACTTGACTGTATGAACACTATATAGCTTACACTGAGTACAGCTTGGGCTAAAGGGCAGGACTGTACAGGAATAGCTGTCCGGAAAGGCCACAGGGTTCTATTGAAAGGGTGTAAAAAAAGATGAAAAAAAGTAAGGTATTGCGCAGTGCTCTCTTAGCGTCTATGATTATGGGCACTAGTGTAGTTTGGGCCGGAAC
>CAVKMV010000030.1:0-19724 GCA_963657675.1 Ruminococcus intestinalis | reverse complement strand
GGTGATATTGCTATAAAAGCACTTCAAAGTAATTTTATAAGTTTGTCCTCTAGCAATAAACGTAGCAATGCAGCAAGATATGCATTATTGAAGGCTTATGCTAGGATAGGTATCCAGCATCCTTTGACTGGTGTAGGTAACGGGCTGGCGAGTGCATATGTTGAGCATAAATTTACTGCCGAAGAGGCAGAAGACTATGAAGTTGCCATGTGGATAAAGTACCAGCAACAACATGGACCCATGGCTGATGGTTATAGTATACCTGGTGCTATGAACGAATTTGTAAATAGATTTTCTAATAGTGGGCTTATGGGTTTAGGTATATTTTGTATACCATTCGTATATGTGATTTACAAGCTATTAAAGCGTTATTATGCAAATGGTGATATGCAGGCAATGCTTATAGCTTTCGCGATTATATCGTCATTAGTGGCAGGTTGTAATGGCAGTGTAAATGTAGTGTACGCAATTTGGCTTCTCCTCGGCCTTGGCTATGCTATAGCAATGGGTACGCCTGACGAGGCGCCAGATGATGGCGGTACACAGGCGTAAGCCTTGATTGCCTGTGTGCATATTGCTAGGTTGCTTTAATACGACCGTTGAGCCCCCTTCCGAGGGGGCTTTTTTCTTTTGGATACAGGTGCTGCAGCTAAGACCAATAAAAGCCTACTCTTCCGCTAAATTTTAAAATTTTCTTTTGACCGTTCTACAAATGTGATATAATGTAAGATACATGTCATTTCTGTGAAATCGTGAAAAATTGTTGTGTAGGTGATATAAGAATGGAAATGTTTTTACTTGCTGTCTGCTGTCTGGGGGCTGGCGCGCTGACGCTGCTGTTTCCGCACGGCCTGCAGCGTGCGGCCCACTGGCTGGCAAACACGGCGGCACTTTGTGGCAGTGCGCTTTGCGCCTATGCTGCCATTTTGCAGCTGTTTGGCGGTGCAGGCTCTGCCTCCCTGGTCTGGGGACCCTATTCGCTGGTCTGCGATGGCTGGAGCGCCATCTTTTTGCTGCTCACCGGTCTGGCCGGCGAGATAACCAGTATTTACGCATTGGGGTACGCGCGTGCCTATGAGGGCAGCCGCCTGCGCCTTTTGGGTGGCATGTGGTGCCTGTTTATTATGTCTATGGTGCTGGTGCTTTTGGCAGGCGATGCCTTCAGCTTTTTGCTGTTTTGGGAGATTATGGCGGTGGCCTCCTTCATGCTGGTCAACCATGAATCCGAAAAGCGCAGCACCTGGAACGCTGCCTACCAGTATCTGGTTATGACCAGCCTGGGCACGGCGGCGATTACGATTGCCTTTTTGCTGACGGGGTCTGCCAGCGGCGGCTTCAGCTTTGCGGTGATGGCCAAGGGCGGCCTGCAGGGTGTGTGGCAGCACCTGGCCTTTGTCTGTGCCTTTATCGGCTTCGCACTCAAGGCCGGTCTGGTGCCGCTGCACGTGTGGCTGCCTAAGGCACATCCTGCTGCTCCCAGCCACGTTTCGGCACTCATGAGCGGCGTGATGCTAAAAATCGCGTTGTATGGCTTTGGCCGTTTTATGTTCAGCTTTTTGCCCGCCTGGAGCTACTGGTGGTGCATCGTGGTGATGCTGGCAGGCGTACTGTCGGCCTTTTTGGGTGTGCTCTATGCACAGATGGAAACAGACATCAAGCGCGTGCTGGCGTATTCATCGGTAGAAAACATGGGCGTTATCTTTGCCGCCTTTGGCTGCGGCATGCTGCTGAAGCTTTGCGGCAGCGGCGATTTGTATATGCTTGGCTTTGTTGCGGCCGTGGTGCACGCCTTCAACCATAGCATTATGAAGGTGCTGATGTTTATGAGCGCAGGCAGCATTATGCACGGCACAGGCAGCAAAAACCTGGAGCTGTTTGGCGGCCTGCTGCGCAAAATGCCGTACACGGCGGCCTTCACCTTCGTGGGCTCGCTGGCGCTCGCCGCTGTGCCGCTCACCAACGGCTTTACGGGTGAGTGGCTGGTGCTGCAGAGCTTTATTACGCTGGCAGCAAACGCTACCGGTCACGCCATCCGCCTGTGGACGGCGCTGGCCTTTATCCTGCTGGGCTTTACGGGTGCACTGGCCTTGGGCTGCTTTGTGCGCCTTTTCGGCATCACCTTCTTGGGACGCGAACGCAGCGAGGTGGCGGAGCACGCACATGAGGCGGATAAATTTATGCTGCTGGCCATGGGGCTGGCAAGCGTTTTGGTGCTGGTCTTCGGCCTGTATCCTGAGCCTGTTTTGCAGGCGGCGGCCATATCCCTGGGCCTGCCTGCAGGCTTTGCCTGTGGCAGCACAGGCCTTGCCTGGGCCGGCGTGGGCGCAGGTGCTGCCTACAAGCCGCTTTTGCTTTTGGGCCTGCTGCTGCTTTTGGGAGCTGTGCTGTATGTGGCAGTAAGAAACTGCTTTGTGCGCCAAAGCGTCACCTGGAACTGCGGCACCTACCCGACGGCGCGGCAGCAATATTCGGCAACAGGCTTCAGCAAGCCGGTGCGTCGTGCCTTTGACTATCTTTTAAAGCCCAAGCGACAGGTAAGCTATATGCGCAAGGAGCATGCTTACTTTGGCCGCCAGCTTTCGTATAAGCTGGAAATCCCCGATATGATTACCGAAAAGCTGTACCTGCCCTTCCAAAAGCATTTTGTCGGCATTTCGGCCTTTTTGCGGCGCCTGCAGCAGGGCAGCGTGCGTTTGTATGTTTCTTATGTAATGGTGGCGATGATGCTGGTGCTGGTATGGGGGGCGTTGTATAAATGATGTTGACGGATGATTTACTGCAGCTGGCCCTGGGGCTGGTGCAGGCGCTGCTTTTGCTGGCCTGTGCCCCGCTCGTGGCCGGCATAATCAAAAAGGTGAAGGCGACGCTGCAAAACCGCATTGGCAGCAGCGTGTGGCAGGATTATTATGATATCCGCAAATGGTGGGGCAAGCCCACGCTGCTCACGCCGTATACCAGTAAGCTGTTCTGCCTGGCGCCCTGCGTGTATTTTGTGACGACGGTGGCGGCGGCCTGCATGCTGCCGAGCTTTGTAGGCGGCGGGGCCAGCTTTGGCGATGTGTTCGTCTTTGTTTACCTTTTGGCCCTGGGGCGCTTCTTTATGGCGGTGTCCTCGATGGATGCGGCCACTGCCTTTGGCGGCATGGGCGGCAGCCGTGAGGTGTATGTGGCTGCCTTTGTGGAGCCGGTGGTGATGCTGGCGGTGCTCAGCAACGTGCTGCATACAGGCAGCACCTCGCTTGCCGGCATGAGCCTGCGCGTGGGTGAGGCTAATCTGACGGTGGCAGGCGTTTTGACCTGCATCGCCTTCTTCCTCGTTTTGCTTGCCGAAAACAGCCGTATTCCCGTGGATAACCCTGATACGCACCTAGAGCTGACGATGATCCACGAGTGCATGACGCTGGAATATTCCGGCCGTCTGCTGGCGGTTATCCACCTGGCGAGTCAGCTGAAGCTGCTGGTGTTTTTGCTGCTTTTCGCTATGCTGTACCTGCCGCTGGATCTGCCTGTGCTACTGAAGGTGCTGCTGGCCGCCGTGGCGGTGGGCGTCGTGGAAACGTTGAATAACAAGATGCGCCTCTTTAAGGTGCGTGTGTATTTGGCAGCTGCTGGCCTGATGCTGCTTTTGGCCATCGTGGCGCAGTAAGGAGGCAGCAATGGAATATTTAGTAGTTAGCTTAATGTTTATCGTCTTTTTGCAGACGCGCTTTGTGGAGCTGCGCCGGGCGACGCTGTGCCTGGCAGTGCAGTCCGCGCTGATCGCAGCGGCCTGCCTGGTTATGGGCCTGGATCACGGCAGCGGCCTGCATGCCTGGCTGCCGGGCGTTTTGACCATCGCCGTCAAGGTTTTGTTCATCCCCTACGCTATTTTGCGCGTCGTGCGCCAGCTGCGGGATGAGCGCGAAATCGTCAGTGATATCAACGTCAACTATTCCACGGCCTTTGCGGCCTGCAGTCTGGCGCTGGGCTACATGGTCATCGACAGCCTGCTGCCTAACAATATGGGACGTGATATTCTGGCAACGTCGATGTTTATGATTATGACGGGACTGGCGCTTATAGTTATGCGCAGTCGTGCTATTATGCAGATGATTGGCCTGATTACGCTGGAAAACGGCATTTATCTCTTGGGTCTGATTATGACAGAGGGTCTGCCGCTGCTGATTGAGCTGGGTATCTTCCTCGACGTGCTTATCGCCGTGGTTATTTTGGTGATTTTGACCTCGCGTCTGCGCCTGTCGTTTAAGACGACGGACACCAACGTGCTGGACAAGCTGAAAGGGTAGAGATGAGATGTTAACATATATATTGATACTTTTGTGCCTGCCCCCTCTGTGTGCTGTGCTGGCACTGGCAGCAGGCAAGGGTAATACTATCCTGCATTGGCTGCACCGCCTTACCGCGACTGCCGTGGGCGCGTGCGTGGTGCTTATGGCGCGTGGCTTTGACCCTGCTACGCCCTATGTAGACGATTATTTTTACATCGACGCGCTCAACATGTGGGTGATTATCATTATTACGACGCTGTATCTGGCAGCCAGCTGGACGGCGCGCTCGTATCTGACGCGCGAGGAGCGCTGCGGCGTTTTAAAGGGCGAGCAGCTGCAGACAGGCCGCTATTTCGCACTCATGCAGCTGTTTTGCTGGACAATGTTCATCGTGCTTTTGGTCAAGAACCTGGGCCTGATGTGGGTTGCTATCGAGGCGACCACCCTAATCAGCGCACTGCTGATTTCCTTTAAGTTTACGCGGGCAGCGCTGGAGGCTACCTGGAAGTATATCATGGTGTGCACCGTGGGCATCTGCCTGGCGCTCTTGGGTACGCTGGTGCTGTATTACGCGCAGCTGGCTGCCCTCGGCGGCGACAAGGCGCTCAGCTGGCTGTACCTTTATCAAAACGCCGACGTGCTGGACCCGGCATTGACCAAGCTGGCGCTGCTCTTTATCGTCATCGGCTATGGCACTAAGGCCGGCATGGCACCTATGCACACCTGGCTGCCTGATGCCTACGCAGAAGCACCGTCGCTGACGAGCGGTATGCTGAGCGGCGCGCTGTGCAGCTGTGCGATTTATGTTTTGCTGCGTAACCTGGTGATTTTGCTGCCTACCGCGGGCAGCGCGATGATGAGCAGCATGCTGCTGTTCTTTGCTGTGCTGACGGTGGCAGTGGCGGTGCCCTTCGTGGTGGTGCAGCGTGACGTCAAGCGTCTGTTAGCCTATTCCTCGATGGAAAACATCGGCATTATGGTCGCAGGCATCGGCGCCTTTTCGGCGCTGTCGCTGAAGGCGGTGATGCTGCATATGTACAGTCATGCGATGATTAAGTTCGTGCTCTTTTATATCGCAGGCACCATCATCCAGGAATATCAGACGCGCAACATGATGCGTATCCATGGCATGATTAAGGACGTGCCGCATACGGCCACCTTCTGGCTGCTGGGTATGCTGGGTATTTTGGGCCTGCCGCCGATGGGTCTGTTCTTCAGCAAGTTTTATATTATGGCGGCGCTCTTTGCCGAAGGCCACTGGCTGGCAGGCTGTGCGCTCATCCTGCTTCTGGCAGGCGTGCTTATCGGCATTTTGTATCACGGTATGCGCATGCTGTGCGACAAGGCTAAGCGTGCGCCCTTGGGCGATTTGCTGGGATTCATCGACGTACCTGTGCTGGCGCTGCTATTGCTGCTGACCTGCGTCGTGGGCGCCGGCTTTGAAAATATTCCCTGGCTCAACAACCTTTTGAACCAGGCTGTGCGGATTATAGGAGGCTGAAGCGATGCTAGTTAAACCCGAAAATTTACGCGGCGCGGCCAATATCTGCAGCGATGGCGGCAAAAGGCCGCTGGCTGCTATGTTTGGTGCCGATGAAACGCAGCAGGGCGGCGCTTTGGCGATCTACTGCCTGTTTTATAACGCGCCTAAGCGTGATATAGATGTGTTAAAGGCGCAGTTTCCTGCTGAGGGGCCGCTGGCTTACCAGTCGCTGAGCACGCTTTTGCCTGCTGCTGCCTGGTATGAGCGTGAGCTGCACGATATGTTTGGCTTTGAGCCGCAGGGACATCCTGATTTGCGTCCTCTGGTGCTGCATGAAGGCTTTCCTGAGGACTTTCATCCGCTACTGAAAAAATATCCCAAGGATTATGACGCACACGGACACCGTGACTACGAAATGCTGACGTCCCAGGGCGAGGGACTGTTTGAGGTGCCTGTAGGACCTATCCACGCAGGCATCATCGAGCCCGGTCATTTTCGCTTCAGCCAGGCAGGCGAGGCCATGCTGCAGCTGGACGCCAAGCTGTTTTTTACGCACCGTGGCATAGAAAAGGCGGTGGAGGGACTCACCCCCTGGGAGGCGCTGCCACTAGTGGAGCGCATCTGCGGTGCCTGCAGCGTTGCCAACACGCTGAGCTTCTGTCAGGCAGTGGAAAAATGCTCGCAGGCCGTTGTGCCGTATCGCGCCTGGCTCATCCGCACACTGGCTGCCGAAATGGAGCGCCTGTATAACCACGTGGGCGACACAGGCAACATCTGCGCTGGCGTCGGCTTTTCACCCATCATCAGCATGGGTGCGCGCCTGAAGGAGTATCTGCAGCAGCTTAACGAGCTGGTAGCTGGCAACCGCTTTTTGCGCGGGCTCATCATCCCCGGCGGCGTGGCCTATGACGTGACGGACGCTATGCTGGAGGAAATTGAGGACGAGCTGCGCGAGGTGGAGCGTACCTATGCCGATATGGTGCACATCATGTGGGAGCAGGCCAACTTCGTCAACCGCATCCGCACGACGGGCAAGGTGCGTCAGCAGACGGCCTTTGACCTGGCAATGGTGGGCGTGGGCGCACGTGCCAGCGGCCTTGCACGCGACAGCCGCAGGGATATCGGCTATGGTATTTATGACGAGCTGGATTTCGCCGTGGTGACGGAGCAGGCAGGCGACGTGGAGGCACGTATCAAGGTGCGCATTGGCGAGGTGGCGCAAAGCATCAGCCTGGTGCGCCAGGTTATTGCCAAGCTGCGCGAAAACATGGAAACGACGCTCGCAGTGGATTTGGGCACACTGCAGCAGGAGGAGGGGCACTTCACCTGGGGCATTAGCGAATCGGCCCGCGGTGACAACCTGCACTGCCTGCTGCTGGATGGCGACGGCCGCATTGACCGCCTGTTCGTGCGCAGCGCGTCCTACCCCAACTGGCCGGCGCTGACGGTGGCGGTACAGGGCGACATCATTCCTGACTTTCCGTTGATTAATAAAAGCTTTGAGCTGTGCTATGCCTGCATAGACCGCTAGGGAGGTGGCAAGATGCTAAAAATGCTTGAGGCAATCTTCCGCGGGAGGATTGCGACAGAGGATATAGAAACAACAGGTGACAGACGCTTCCGCGGCCGTCTGCATTGCGAGGCAGGCGCGGATCTGAGGCTTGCAGATACGTGCATCAGTGCCTGCCCGGTGGGCGCTGTGAGACTGAAGAACGGCACGCTGAAGATAGATTACCAAAAATGTCTTTTTTGCGGTCGCTGCGTGGAGGCCTGTGCCGGTGCGCTTTTGACGCACACCAACCATGATGCCCTGGCGCAGATTTTGACCGCCAGCGCGGTGGAGATTGGCGAAACCGTTACGGCGAAGCTGGGACGGTCGCTGCATGTGCGCCATTTGGACGCAGGTAGCTGCAACGCCTGTGATTTTGAGCTGGGTGCGATGAGCAACCCTATTTATGATTTGCACCGCTACGGCATCGCCTTCGTGGCCTCGCCGCGCCATGCGGACCTGCTGATGGTTACGGGCGTGGTGACGCGCAACCTAGAGCAGGCACTGCGCCTGACCTATGAGGCTATGCCTGAGCCTAAGCTGGTGATGGCCTGTGGTGCCTGTGCCGCAGGTGGCAGCACCTACGGCCGCACGTATGCGACTGTGGGCAGTGCTGCGGACGTCGTGCCTGTGGATATCGCTGTGCCTGGCTGTCCGCCGCGTCCTGCTGCTATCATCGTGGCACTGTGTGCGGCGGCGGACATGCTGAAGGAGCGCATGTAGGAGCGTATTTATGCATGCTAAGGCGCATAATTTGTGTATTTTTATACTTGTACTCGCCTGCGTTTCGTGGTAAGATATAGGGAATCAGTAGAATGTAAATAACTGATACAAGCTATGTAAATGAGGGAGTCTTGATTATGATTGTTTTTCGTCCTGCAACCTTTAATGATGTAGAGCATATACACAAATTATTGAATGATTATGCGCACGAGGGCCTAATGCTGCCGCGTTCGCGCAACGCGATTTACGAGAATCTGCGCGATTACATCCTGGCGGTAGAAAACAACCGCCTTTTGGGCTGTGGCGCGCTGCACTTTGTCTGGGACCGTTTGGCTGAAATCCGCTCGATCGCGGTGGAGCCTTCCTTGAAGAAAACAGGCATCGGCCGCCAGATAATTGAGCATCTGGAAAAGGAGGGCGTAGAGCGTGGTGTGACGATGTTCTTCGCACTCACCTACCAGCCCGGCTTTTTTGCCAAGTGCGATTATATTGAAACGGCCAAGGACAAGCTGCCGCAGAAGGTGTGGAAGGAATGTGTTTACTGCTCGCAGTATCCGTATTGCAACGAGATTGCCTTCGTGAAGACGACCGTGGATTATGAACCGTCGCAGATTAAGTTTTAAGAGCTATTTTAGCACCTGTCGATGTTATTCCGACAGGTGCTTTTACTATACCCCTGACTGTTACAGCTACTTGTAGTGCTGTATGTTTAAAGCAGTACAATTTTTTTGCCTTTAAGCTGTCGACAAATATTGCCTGCTGTGGTAGAATATAAGAAATGTGTTAACCTGTACCCAAAATTGCGCCTTCGCGCTTTATTGATAGGGGACAGGGGATTTCTATTGTCTTTAATAAGGATATAACGACAGTTGATTTTTCGGCTGGCAGACGAAAGGCAGTGATTAAGTTGGAGCAGGTTAAGAATGTTCCGGCCTATATCCGTAGTATGTATGCTAATAATAACTTTATGAACACCTTTGGTGTGCATATTGATGAGATTAAGTGCGGTAGCGTGGTTGTCAGCATTTATGTAGACCCGTCAAGGCATTTTAACCATCGTGGAATCTGTCACGGAGGTGTGATGCTGGCATTGGCGGATTCAGTGCTGGGCGTTACGGGTGCCAGTGTGGGTGCGGCGGTAGCGACACTTAACTTCAGCATGAATTTTATTAAGGGCGTGCATCAGCCGACGAGGCTTTTCGTACACAGCCGCATAAAGCATAATGGCCACAGCACGATGGTGATTGAGGCTGAAATGACTGACAGTGATGATCATTTAATTGGGACAATTTTAACAACAATGTTTGTTGTTGACCGATTTGAAGAAATACCCGCCAAATGGTGAGCTTGTCCGAGTTTATTTTGGAAGGGAAAGATGGCGGAGGTACCGCCCGATATTAAGGAGGATATGATGGAGTTTGCATTAAACGAGGAACAACTTGAATTACAGGAAATGGTGAGGGAGTTTGTCGAGAAGGAAATCACCCCTTATGCTGCCGAAATGGACGAGCAAAACCATATGCGTGACGGCTTGATTGACAAGGCTAACGAAATGGGCCTTTTGAATGTTATCGTACCGGAAGAGCTGGATGGCCCCGGCCTGGACAGCATTTCTGTAGCTACTATTTATGAAGAGCTGGGCAAGGGCTGCGCCGGTGTGGCCACCTCCCTGGCTGCCAACAGCCTGGCAACCGTGCCTGTGCTTTTGGCCGGTACTGATGAGCAGAAGAAGATGTACTGCGATATTTTGAACAACGGCGGCCTGGCTGCCTTTGCTTTGACTGAGCCTGGTGCAGGCAGTGACGCCGGCGGCGTTTCTACCCGTGCCGTACATAATAAAGAAGAGGGCACCTACACCCTGAACGGCACCAAGATGTTTATCACCAACGGCGGCCTGGCAGAAATCTTTTTGGTATTTGCCAACACCCGCAAGAGCGGCGGCATCCGTGGCTTGACTGCCTTCATCGTACCGAAGGATACTCCGGGCTTTTCTGTTGGCAAAAAGGAAAACAAGATGGGCATCCGTCCGTCCAACACCACCGAGCTGGTGCTGCAGGACGTCGTTATCCCCGAATCCTACCGTGTAGGCCGCGAGGGCGAGGGCTTCCGCATCGCTATGAACACCTTAGACAGCGCCCGTCCCTTCGTTGGTGCTGTTTCCGTAGGTATCGCCCAGGCTGCTTTGGACTGCGCTGTAAAATATGCCAAGGAGCGCCGTCAGTTTGGCCAGCCTATCGCCTCCTTCCAAATGGTGCAGGCAATGCTCGCTGACATGGCCATGAAGGTGGAGACTGCCCGTCTGCTGGTACTGAAGGCCTGCTGGATGCGCGACCAGGGCATGGAATTTTCTAAGGAAGCTGCTATGGCCAAATGCTATGCCGCTGATACCGCTATGCAGGTTACTACCGACGCCGTACAGGTAATGGGCGGCTATGGCTACACCAAGGAATATCCTGTAGAGAAGATGATGCGTGACGCCAAAATCATGCAGATCTACGAAGGCACCAACCAAATCCAACGTCTTGTTATCGCTAACAAGCTGCTCTACTAAGAGTAAATATAATAATACATATACAGGGACTGCTGCAGCTTTTGTGGCAGTCCTTTGGTATATAAGGGAGAGTAAAATGGACGATTTCGTTATAGAGCAAAAAAATAATATCTGGTGGGGACAGTTCCCGCTGCTGACGCGCTCAGGCTTTACTAATGCCTGCAGCTGCCGTCTGCACGGACGCAGTAGCGTGGCTGCAGGCACGCTCAACCTGGCGCTGCACGTGGGCGATGACCCGCAGGCGGTGCTGGCAAACCGCGCCGGCTTTGCTGCTGCCGTTGGTGTGGACGCGGCGCGCTTTACTACCTGCGAGCAGGTGCATGGCAGCAACGTGGCCGTGGTGGATAGCGATCTGGTGGGCGCAGGGGCGCAGTCCTTGGCGACAACCATCGGGGATACGGACGCATTGGTCACTAATTTGCCGGATGTGCCTTTGCTTTTGTTTTATGCAGACTGCGTGCCTGTGCTGCTGGCAGATGCCAGGACCGGTGCCATAGGCCTGGCGCACGCTGGCTGGCGGGGCACGGTGGCGCAGATTGTGTGCAAAACAGTCCAAGCGATGCAGACAGCCTTTGGCAGCAGGCCACAGGACATTCTGGCCGCCATTGGTCCGTCCATCGGTGCCTGCTGCTATGAGGTGGACGACCTTGTGCGCGATAAGGCCGCAGGCTACGAGAAGTTTTTTGCGCCTGTAAGCGGCGGGGAGGACAAATATATGCTGGATTTGTGGGGCTATAACCGCGCGCTGCTGCTGGAGTGCGGCGTGCCGGCAGAGCAGATTGCCACAGCCGGTGTGTGTACGGCGCACAATCATGAGCTGTTTTGCTCCTACCGTGCGGAGGCAGGCAAAACGGGACGCATGGGCGTATGCCTGTGCCGCAAAAGTAAGGCAGAAGGGAAAGGGGGAGAGTAATGCAGAATTTTACCTTTGAGGGTCCGCTGGGACCGATAGAATGTGTGGTTGAGTCCAATAGAAGTAAGACTAACGCCGTGCTGGTGATGGCGCACGGCTTCAGAGGCAGTCGTGACAGTGGCGGCAGGGCATTGGGCGTGGCGCAGCAGGTGGCGTCCTGCTCCAGTGTGGTGCGTTTTAACTTTACAGGTACGCAGATTTTGTCGCTGCAGGTGGCCGAGCTGCGCGCGGTGCTGGCAGAGGTGCGCAGGCGTTGGCCGGGGTGCGCGCTGTATCTTTTGGGACGTAGCCTGGGCGGGGCGGCATCCATCGTAACGGCGGCGCAGGAGCAGAATCTGGCAGGCCTTATTTTGTGGGCCACGCCGCACGATTTGCGCCAGACCTTCCGCCATGTGATGACTGCTGAGTATTACGACCGCCTGGACGCAGGCGAAACGCTGCATTTTAACGATGAGCGCGGTGAGTGTGCGCTGACGCCTGATTTTTTGACCGACTTTGATAAATATGACCTGACTGCGTGCCTAGCGTCCCTGCAGCTGCCGGTGCTGCTGCTGCACTGCGCTGCTGACAATACCGTGCTGGTGGAGCAGGCAAGGCAAAATGCCCAGGTGGTGGGCGCACGGGGCGAGCTGCATATCTTCCCCGTCGGCGACCATAGCTTTACGGAGCACAGCGAAGCAGCAGGCGCGCTTGTAGCGCAGTGGCTGCAGCAAAAGCTGATCGGTAGTGACGGCTGCTCTTGAAAAGAATAAAACTCCCGTTGTATAATGGGATTAGTAAAATATATGGAGGCACACAATGAAGAAGCTTTTGGTTATTTGTATGCTGCTTTTGGCAGCGTTCGCGGTGACGGCCTGCGGGCAGGAAAAGCAGGTACCTAAGGCGGAGCCTGCAACCGCTGTGTTCAGCACGAACATGGGCGATTTCGAGGTGCAGCTGGCAACGGATTACGCGCCTAAGACCAGCGAAAATTTTATTAAGCTGGCACAGAAGGGCTTTTATGACGGTCTGGTGTTTCACCGTGTGATTGATGATTTTATGATCCAGGGCGGTGACCCCAACGGCGATGGCACCGGCGGCCCCGGCTACACCATTAAGGACGAATTCAGCAGTAAGCTGCTGCACGACGGCCCAGGCGTGATCTCTATGGCCAACCGCGGTCCTGATACGGGTGGCAGCCAGTTTTTCATTACGCTGCGTGACTGCAAGTGGCTGGATGGCAAGCACGCTGTCTTTGGCAAGGTGACTAAGGGTATGGACGTGGTCTATAAAATTGGCAGGACCAAAACCGATGCCAGCGACAAGCCCATAGAGCCAGTGACGATTAAAAAAATTACGATTGAAAAACGCTGAAGCAGGTAGGAGGAAAGTGCTTGGCTAGTGAAGAGGAAAGAATGCAAGGGATATTAGAAACCATTGACCAGCAGGAGATGGTGGGCATCTGCGGCCGTAATGATGAGTTCTTGCGCCTGGTGCGTGCAGGCTTTGAGGACTGTACGCTGGTGGCGCGTGGCAACACAATAACGCTTAATGGTCCGGCGGCCAAGGTGGCGCAGCTGGAGCAGCTGTTTAGCGAGCTGCTGTTTTTGTATAGGCAGGGACTGCCGCTGACGACACATGACGTGCGCTATAGCATGTACATGGTACAGGAGGGTCGTCTGGACAGCCTGCACCGCATGTATGCCGATACTATTATCGTCAACAACCGCGGCAGGCAGGTGAAGGCCAAAACCCTGGGACAGTGGCAGTATGTGGAAACCATTCGCAAAAACTATATTACGCTGGGAATTGGTCCTGCAGGAACGGGCAAAACCTATCTGGCAGTGGCGTTGGCGGTGGCGGCGCTCAAGAAAAAAGAGGTGGAGCGCATCATCCTCACACGTCCTGCAGTGGAGGCAGGCGAAAAGCTGGGCTTTTTGCCCGGCGATATGCAGGACAAGGTTGACCCCTACCTGCGTCCCTTGTATGACGGCCTTTATGATATGCTAGGCAGCGAAACCTTCCAAAAGTATCTGACCAAAGGCACTATTGAGGTGGCACCTTTGGCCTATATGCGCGGACGCACGCTCAATGATGCCTATATTATTTTGGATGAGGCGCAAAACACCACGCCCGAGCAGATGAAGATGTTTTTGACCCGCTTTGGCTTTGGCAGCAAGATGGTCATTACGGGCGATATTACGCAGATTGATCTGCCTGGCGGGAAAAACAGCGGTCTGAAGGACGCCGCCCGCATTCTGCGCAATGTGCCCGGCATCGGTGTAATAAGGTTCAGTGAGCAGGACGTGGTGCGTCACGAAATAGTCGGCTCCATCATCAAGGCCTATGAGGCCTTTGAGCAGGAGCACAAAAAAGAGCAAAACGGAGAGAAAAAGCATGATTATCAACCTGGAAAATGATCAAGATGTGATAGAGCTGCCGCAAAGTGTGCTGCAGCGTCTGCAGCAGGGCCTGGAGGCTGTAGCAGGCTTAAATGGCCTGCCGCAGGAGGCTGAGGTTGACGTGACGATTGTGGACGATGAGGAAATCCACAGCATGAACCGCGAATATCGTGGCATGGACAGGCCTACAGACGTGCTGAGCTTCGCACTGGACGAGGATTGCGGGGAGGGCGCTGAGCCTGAGCTGATTGGCGGGCCGGAGGAGCATCTTTATGGTGATATTATTATTTCGGCAGAGACGGCGCTGCGCCAGGCTGAGGAATACGGTCACGGGCTGGAGAGGGAGATGACCTATCTGGCAGTGCATGGCATGTTCCACCTTTTGGGCTACGACCACATGACGGAAGCAGACAAGGCCCAAATGCGTGCCAAGGAGGAGGAAGCGCTGCGTGCGATTAACCTTTCGGAGGAATATTTTGATCATCCGACAGGGGTGCATTGAGCGTAGCGACCGCACGCTAAAGCTATATGTGGATTTTGAAGAGTAGGAGCTGATTAAGATAGAAAAAGCAAGCAAACAACCCAAGCATTACGCAGGCTTTGCGGCGATGGTGGGACGTCCCAACGTGGGCAAGTCCACCCTCACCAACAGCCTGATCGGCGAAAAGATCGCCATTATGTCGGACAGGCCGCAGACAACGCGCAACAAGATTATGTGCATTATGAATACGGACAACGCGCAGATTATGTTTTTGGACACGCCCGGTATTCACAAGCCACAGCACAAGCTGGGCGAATACATGGTGCGCACTGCCGAAAGCACGCTGCAGGAGGTGGACGTTATCCTCTTCGTTGTGGATGCCACCGAAAAGCGCGGTGCGGGCGAGGATTACATCATCAACCTGCTGCAGAAGGTAAAGACGCCTGTAATTTTGGTTGTCAACAAAATTGACAAGCTGGCAGATAAAAAGAAGCTTTTCCAGATTATGGAGAGCTACAGCAGGGTGTATAGCTTTGCCGCCATCGTGCCTGTTTCGGCACTTAATGACAAGGAGTTCCCCGATTTGGTGCAGGAAATCACCAAGCATCTGCCTGAGGGGCCTGCGTACTTCCCAGAGGATATGATTACCGACCAGCCGGAGCGCGTGATTGCGGCAGAGATGATCCGCGAGAAGGTGCTGCGCCTGACCCGTGATGAAATTCCCCATTCGGTGGCAGTCGAGGTGGACGAATTCAAGGAGCGCGACGAGGAAAACGTTTACATCCGTGCCACTATTTACGTGGAGCGTGAATCGCAAAAGGGCATCGTCATCGGCGCTAAGGGCAGCCTGCTGAAGAAAATCGGCCAGCAGGCGCGCGCGGATATCGAAAACCTGCTGTATTGCAAGGTGTTCCTGGATTTGTGGGTCAAGGTAAAGGCCGACTGGCGCAACAAGGACAAGGCCTTAAAGAGCTTTGGCTATGACAGTAAGTAAGCTTCGCTAAAGGGTTGGACAAAATGGGTGAATCGCAAAACGGCCTGCTGGTGGACGAGGCACTGGTGCTGCACGTCAAAAACTGGCAGACTGCGGACAAGTATGCCGTGTGCTTTACTAAGGAGCATGGCAAGCTGCGCTTTATCGCCTATGGCGCACGCTATGAAAAGAATATTGCCGGGCGTCTGCTGCAGCCCTTTGCCAATTTGCGGCTGGAGGTGCAGCAGGGGCAGAAGGTGGATAAGCTGCGTGGCTGTGAGCTGCTGCGGATGCCGCAGCCTGTGGATGTGACGCAGATGGCCTATGCGGCGGTGACGGCAGAGCTGACTGCCGTGCTGACGGAGGACAGGGGGCCGCAGCCGGAGCTATATGCTGAGCTGGCAGCGGCGTTTGCGGCCGTCACCAGGCGCAACCCACGCCTTGTCGTGCTTTCCTTTGCTATCAAGCTGCTGCGCCTTACGGGCTTTGCACCGCAGCTTACGCAGTGCGTAAATTGCGGCAGGCTGGTGACGGCTGAGGAGGAAGCGCGCTTCAGTCCGCTGCAGGGAGGACTCATCTGTAAGGACTGTGCCGCTACCTACAGCGGTGACGGCCTGGAAAAGTGCGGCGCAGGCAGCAGGCGGCTGTGGCAGTGGCTGGCACGCCTGGATTATGATAATCCGGCGCCGTACAGGGTAACAGGTGGCGATATGATGGAGCTGGAGCATTTTTTGTTTAAGTTTATCCTTTTTCAGACAGATAAGCCGCTTAACAGCCTCAACTTTCTGAGCCAGATGGGGTTGTAGCCCTTGACAAACAGCGTGCAGTTTTATATACTAACAGTTAAGCTGAGAAGAAGAGGAGTAACCTGCAAGCAGAGCGAGCCGTGACGGTGCAAGGCGGCAACAGCGGGCGAAGGCGCTTTGGAGCTGTAAATACATATTGATTGAGGCGGGCTGCACTTGCTGCAGTCAAGCAGGGTGGAACCGCGGAGCTGAAATTTAAGGCACTCCGTCCCTGTAACAGTTCATGTTACGGGGGCGTGAGTGCTTATTTGTTTCGCAGCAAGGCAACCACCTGCAACGTCTTTGTAACAAATATAGGAGGCAGAACATGGATTTTCAGACAATTATTTTGAAGCTGCAAAAATTCTGGGCTGGGCAAAAATGCATCATGGCGCAGCCCTACGACATTGAAAAGGGCGCAGGCACGATGAACCCGTCCACCTTTTTGCGTGTATTGGGTCCCGAGCCCTGGCGCGTAGCCTACGTGGAGCCGTCCCGCCGTCCGGCAGATGGCCGCTATGGCGACAATCCTAACCGTTTGTTCCAGCATCACCAGTTTCAGGTTATCGTAAAGCCGTCCCCGGAAAACATCCAGGAGCTGTACCTGCAGAGCCTGGCCGAGCTTGGCATTCACCAGGAGGAGCACGACATCCGCTTTGTTGAGGATAACTGGGAATCCCCGACCCTGGGCGCCTGGGGCCTTGGCTGGGAGGTTTGGCTCGATGGCATGGAAATTACCCAGTTTACCTATTTCCAACAGGTTGGCAGCATTGACGTTAAGCCTGTAACTGTTGAAATTACGTATGGCCTGGAGCGTCTTGCTATGTACATCCAGGGCGTGGAAAACGTATTTGACATACAATGGGTTGGCGACATCACCTATGGCGATGTTTTCCATACCAACGAGGTGGAGCAGTCCTTCTACAACTTCCAGGTTGCCGATACCGCCCTGCTTTTTGACCTGTTTGATAAATACGAGGCCGAAGCAAAGCGCGTTATTGAGCTGGGATATATCCGTCCCGCTTATGATTACGTGCTGAAATGCTCGCATACCTTTAACCTTTTGGATTCCCGCGGCGCTATCAGCGTTAGCGAGCGCACCGCCTATATCGGCCGCGTGCGTGCTATGGCACGCCTGTGCGCCAAGGCTTATGTAGAACAACGTGAACAGATGGGCTTCCCTCTGCTGAAGAAAGGGGAGAATAAATAATGGAAAAGTTACTTTTTGAAATTGGTACTGAAGAAATCCCGGCGAAGTTTATGCCGGCAATTTTGGCGCAGCTTAAGGAGCTGGCCGAAAAGAAAATGACCGAGCTGCGCATTCCCTTCGAGGCCGTAAAAACCTATGGTACTCCGCGCCGCATGACCTTTATTGCCAGCGGTGTCGCTGAAGCGCAGGAGGATAGCACGGTGGAGGCCAAGGGTCCTTCTGCCAAGATCGCCTTTGTCAGCGGCGCTCCCTCCAAGGCTGCTCTGGGCTTTGCCCGCGGCCAGGGTGTGGACGTCAAGGATTTGGTTGTGCGTGATAATTACGTTTACGCAGTTAAGCATTTGGCAGGCCAGCCGGTTAAGGAGCTGCTGCCCGGACTGTTACAGGATATTTTGACCAGCCTCAGCTTCCCCAAAAACATGCGCTGGGCTGACCATGAATTTAAATTCGTGCGCCCCATCCGCTGGCTGGTAGCCCTGTTTGGCAGTGAGGTGGTGCCTGTAGAAATTACCGGCGTAAAATCCGGCCGCTTCAGCCGTGGTCACCGCTTCCTGCGCCCCTCCGCTATTGAAAACGCCAAAGCCTTCGAGGCTATCGGCGATGCAGCCAAGGCTCTGTTGGAAACTGCCAAGAGCAAGGTGAAGAACGCTGTTGCCTCCGCTGCTATCGGCAGCATTGGCGTAGTGGAAATCCCCAACGCTGATGCCTATGAAAAGGTAATGTATGACAACTTCGTTATGGTGGACCAGGACGCGCGCCGTGAGCTTATTCGCCAGCAGGTGACGGATTTGGCGGTAGCAGAGGGTGGTCACGCCGAAATCAACGAGGATCTGCTGGAGGAAGTAAACTATCTGGTGGAATGGCCGACGGCATTGTGCGGCAGGTTTGAAGAGAAATTCCTGGCACTGCCTAAGGAATGCATCATCACCCCGATGCGTGAGCATCAGCGTTATTTCCCTGTTCTGGCAGAGGATGGCTCGCTGATCAACAAGTTCATCACCGTGCGCAATGGCAGCAAGGAGCATCTGGAAATCGTTGCCCATGGTAACGAGCGCGTGCTGCGTGCCCGCCTGAGCGATGCTGAATTCTTCTTTAACGAGGACCGCAAGCAGACCCTGGCTGACCGTCTGGAGAAGCTCAAGACAGTCTCCTTCCAGGAAGGCTTGGGTAATATGAACGACAAGAGCAACCGTCTGGTGCAGGCTGTGGATATGCTGGCTATGGCTATCAACAGCAAGGTGGACAAAGAAAAGCTGGAGCGCGCTGCACTGCTGTGTAAGTGCGACCTGGTGACCGGTATGGTTGTAGAATTTACTGAGCTGCAGGGCGTTATGGGACGCGAATATGCTAAGCTGGACGGCGAAGCAAGCGAGGTCGCAACCGGTATTTTTGAACACTATCTGCCGCGCTTTGCCGGCGATGCACTGCCCACGAGCGATATCGGACGCTTGGTGGGTATTGCTGATAAGCTGGATAACATCTGCGCCACCTTCAGCCGCGGTCTGGCTCCTACAGGCTCGCAGGACCCGTACGCACTGCGCCGCCAGGCACTGGGCATCATCAACATCCTGCTGGATGCCAACTATCACGTATCTCTGTACAAGGTTATTGCCGGCAGCCTGTATCTGCTGAACATCCCTGCCGAGGAAACCAAAAAGCTAGTGCCGCAGATTGGTGAATTTATGAAGCAGCGTCTGCGCAATATGCTGATTGACCAAGGTGTGCGCTACGACGTTGTGGACGCTGTGCTGGCCGAGGAAATGAACGACGACTTTGCCGACCTGGTTGCCCGTGCCAATGCGTTGAATGCCTTTGTTGCTTCCAGTGAAGCACCTGCACTCATCCAGGCTGCTACCCGTGTAGCTAACCTGTGCAAGAAGATTGAGGAGGAAACTGCCATCAACCCGCAGCTCTTTGCTGTGGAGGCCGAGACTGCCCTGCATGCTGCCACCGTGGCTGCCAGCAAGGAGGTTCTCATTGCCGCTACTGCCTACGATTATGCTGCAGTGCTGGTGCAGGCTGAAAAGCTGGTTGCTCCCATCAACAAATTCTTTGATGACGTCATGGTTATGGATGAGGACGTGCGTGTGAAGAACAACCGTCTGGCACTTTTGGCCGCAGTTAAGGATATCACTCATGCTGTCGGCGACCTGAGCGTTATTGTACAATAACATAAATTTTACGGAGGCTGTCGCCAGGTGCGGCAGCCTTTGCTGTATATTACTTTTCAAAAATTATATTATTATTTGTGATACTGTTATAAGCCTAATTTTACTATAATAAAAGCCCGATAAGCATTTTAACCTCGTTGCAGGTAAAGCTTATCGGGCTCATCTTTATGCTTTTGTTCAATTATTGCGGTTATTCTTCCTGCCAGCCCTTGCACAAATCCTGCCAGCCCTTGCAG
>CAVKMV010000029.1:0-20031 GCA_963657675.1 Ruminococcus intestinalis | reverse complement strand
AGCTGGGCGCATGACGATAAATCCGGCAGGGCCATGACCGGCGATAGGCTGCTGGATTTTGTAAATAACACGCTCTTTCCTACGCTGAAGCATCTCCCTGTAGATGTTTCCACACCAATCAAGAAGGCCATTGTGCAAACGACCTTCGCTGATGCCAACAACTACATGAAGGACGGCGTTCTGCTGCGACAGATTATCAATGTAATTGACGATTTGCAGCTGGATGATTATGAGGAGAGCCACGCCTTCGGAGAGATCTATGAATCTATTCTGAAGGAGCTGCAGAGTGCAGGCTCTGCCGGTGAGTTTTATACTCCCCGTGCAGTGACCGACTTTATGGCCTATATGATCAAACCGCATATTGGGGAGACCATGGCGGATTACGCCTGCGGAACCGGCGGATTTATCACCAGCTGGCTGAAGGAGCTGAAGAAAAAGGTTAAGACAACCGAGGATGAAGAGGCCTACAGCAGCTCTATCTATGGCATTGAGAAGAAGCAGTTCCCGTACATGCTTTGCATCACCAACATGCTGCTGCATGATTTGGATGTACCGCAGGTATTTCATGACAACACGCTCCTTCGGGATGTGCTGGACTACACCGATGACGACAGGGTGGATGTTATTTTGATGAATCCTCCATATGGCGGTTCGGAAAAAGCGGACGTCAAGAACCACTTTCCGTCAGATTTGGCAAGCTCTGAGACGGCGGATCTATTTATGTCGGTCATCATGTACCGTTTGAAGAAGAACGGCCGTGCTGCAGTCATCCTGCCGGACGGATTCCTGTTTGGCACGGATAATGCTAAGGTGGCCATCAAGAAGAAGCTCTTGAGTGAGTTTAACCTGCATACCATCATCCGTATGCCTGGCAGCGTGTTCTCGCCGTATACCTCGATCACAACGAACATCCTGTTTTTTGATAACACCGGCAGGACTGAAAAGACCTGGTATTACCGCATGGATATGCCGGAGGGCTACAAGCACTTTAGCAAGACCAAGCCAATGAAGCTTGAGCATTTTGCTGGTGCAATCGAGTGGTGGGATGAGCGCAAAGAACTCACGCAGGACGGGTTTCCGAAGGCGCAGTGCTTTACCTATGAGCAGCTGACGGAGGAGCTGGGATACAACCTGGACCAGTGCGGTTATCCCCATGAGGAGGAAGAAGTCCTTTCCCCTATTGAGACTATACAAAATTACCAGGAGAAGCGGGCAAGCCTTAACGCCGAGATCGACAAAGTGCTTGCAGAGCTTGAAGCGCTGCTTTCGAGAGGTGCTGCTAAATGACGCCGGAACAATTAAAAGCAAGCATTTTGCAATATGCCATACAGGGCCAGCTGGTGCCGCAGGATCCGTCCGAAGGAACCGGCGAGGAATTGTACCAGCAGATACAGGAAGAAAAGCAAAGGCTGATCAAGGAAGGGAAGATCAAAAGGGGAAAGCCGCTGGCAGAGATTGCCGAGGATGAGATTCCGTTTGATATTCCGGAGAGCTGGAAGTGGGTGAGAGTAGCATCAATATGCTCTATATTGAATGGTGATAGAGGAAAAAATTATCCAGCAAAATCAACGTTAAAAAAAGAGGGAATTCCATTTATAAGTGCACTGAATCTGGACGGTAAAACGGTGCAAAAAAACGATGATTTGCTTTGTTTATCAGATACACAATATGAAAAACTCGGCAATGGAAAACTTATAAAGGGAGATATTGTCGTATGCATTCGTGGCTCACTAGGGAAACATGGCCGATATCCCTTTGATAAGGGGGCTATTGCATCATCATTAGTGATTTGTCGCCAATTTTTCAATGAAGATGTTCTGGCAAATTATTTCATGATGTATTTAGACACACCTCTATTTTACAGTTTAATTAAATTGTACGACAATGGAACGGCGCAGCCTAATCTTGCTGCTAAGAGTTTTGAAAAGTTTTTATTTCCCCTCCCTCCCCTCGCAGAGCAGCACCGCATTGTCGCCAAGCTGGAGGAAATTCTGCCGCTGTGCGTAAAGATGGCAAGACTTAAGGCTGTGGCAGGTGCGCCGCAGAACGTGATTAAATAGGCCTATGAAACGGTTAAACAGTTTATATTATTCTGCCAGGCTGGAAGCACTCCTGGAGCAGGCGGCGCTTGCAGGGACCGTGTTGGTTGTCGCTCCCATGGGCTATGGCAAAACACTGGCGATGCAGCATTTTTTGCAGGGCTGCCAGCAGCGTGGCGCACTAGTGCTGCGGCAAAGCATTTATGGCGCGGCGGGGGAGGCCTTCTGGCAGGGGGCGTGCCGTGTGTGGCAGAAAACTGAGCTGGGCGCGGCCCTGGCGCAGCAGCAGCAGCCTGCAGATGCCAACGCCAGAGCCCTGATATTGGAGCTTTTTGCCAGACTGCTGCCAGATAAAGCTGTATATTGGTTTATAGATGACCTGCATCTTTTGCAGGATAAATCGGTAATTGATTTGCTGTACGCACTTAGCAAGGCCGGCTTTGGCAATTTACACCTGGTTTTGGCCAGCAGGGGGCAGATTTTTAGTAATGCCAGGGTTTTGGCGCTGGGACGGCAGGTGCTGCGCCTGGATAAGCAGGATTTGGCGCTTAGCCGTGCGGAGCTGGCAGAATACAGCGCTAAATGCGGCCTGAGCCTGTCCGACAGGGTGCTTGACGCCCTGCATGAGGCCTGCGAGGGCTGGTTTTCGGTTACCTATTTAAATTTTGTGTCCTATGCTAAGAGCAGGCGTCTGCTCCTGGATGTCAACAGCGTATATGAGATGATTGCGGACGTGCTTTTAAAGCCGTTGCCCCAAAGGCAGCAGCGTCTGCTGCTTTTGATGGGACAGACGGAGGAATTTACACCGCAGCAGGTGGCCTTTGCCTATGGTGCGCCCTGTGAGGAGGATATCCGCAGCCTGCTGGAATATAACGCGCTTATCATTTCTCTGGCCAATGGCAATCTGCGCTGCCATCATATGCTGAAGCAGGCAACGCGCCGTGCCTTCAGTCTGCTGGATGAAGTGCAGCAGCAGCAGTATTTCAGGCGCCTGGGGCAGTGGTACGTGCAGCAGAAAAATTATGAGGAGGCCTTGGACTGGCTGTATCTGGGACAGGATTATGCGGGACTTTTGCAGGCAGTGCAGCAGCTGCGCGACTGGTCGATGCGCGAGACGCACAGGCAGAACCTGTTCGCCTGGCTCAGCAGTTGTCCGCAGGAGCTTTTGTGGCAGCATCCGCAGGCCGTGCTCATAATTATGCGGCGGATGTTTTCCCTGAATATGCTTAAGGAAATGCTACAGGTAAAGGATTGGTACATCACAGCCTTAGAGCACAATACCACGCTCAGCACCAGGGAACGCAATAATTATTATGGCGAGCTGGAGGTTATTTTAAGCTTTTTGGCCTATAACAGCATTACAGGCATGAGCGTGCATCACCGCCGTGCCTATGAGCTTTTGAGCAGGCCGCCGCAGACGCTGAGCAAGCAGGGAGTGTGGACGTTTGGCTCCCCCAGCATTTTGGGCCTGTATCTGCGTGCCGACGGCACCCTGGTGCAGACCCTGGCGGAGATGTATGACTGCATGCCACCCTATTACCGTTTGAGCAATTGGCAGGGCGCCGGTGCTGCCGAGCTGACGGAGGCAGAGGCGCACCTGCTGCGGGGGGAGCTGGCTTTAATAGACAGCAGCCTGGAAAAGGCCCGGTATATGGCGCGCAGGCACAGGCAGGAGTGCATTACGATCTGCTGCGATTTTGTAGCTATGCAAAGGGATATCCTGCTTGGCAAAAATAGCGCAGGGGCACAGTGCCGTGACCTGCCAGAAGGCAGCTTTGCTCCCAGTATGCAGAGCCTGCTGCTTAATACGGCGGATATGTGCACAGGCTTTTATTATGCGCTGCTGGGGCAGGCAGATAAAATACCTGAGTGGCTGGCAGCGGATGAGGAGCAGGCAGCAGCAGTTTTGTATCCGGCGCGTCCCTGTTATGATTACATCCTGGCGCAATGCCTTTTGGCGCGGCAGCGTTATACTGATGTGCTGGTGCGCCAGGCGGATTGGGAAAGCGACTGCAGGCCGTACAGCAATTTTATGTGCAGGCTATACCTGGCAGTGCAGCGTGCCGCAGCCTACGCCGGCAGGGGCGAGCAGCATAAGGCGCTTGCGGCGCTTAGCCATGCCTTGGCGCTGACGGCAGGGGATGAGCTGGTGCTGCCGTTTGCGCAGAATATTCTGCTGCTTGAGCCGCTGTTAGAGCAGCAGCTGCAGGGCGAACACGCTGCATTGGCTGCCAAAGCCCTGGCTCTTGGTGCCGCCTTTAAAAGGGGCAGGGAGCAGATTTTGCACAGTGGCCATGTAGCTGATGCCTTAAAGGAGCTTTCGGCGCAGGAGCTGCAAATAGCGCGTCTTGCCGCCCTAAGGCACACCAACAGGGAAATCGCGGCGACGATGGCGCTTTCGGAGGGAACTATCAAGCAATACTTAAACCGCATCTTTAGCAAGCTGCAGATTGATGCGGCGGCCAAAAATAAAAGGTATCAGCTAAAACAGTATTTTCCTGAGCCTTAGACTGCTAAGTGAAAATAATACTGGTTTACGCAAAAAGAGGTGATAATCCCTAAGCGGATTTTAGCCTCTTTTTTTGCGGCAGAAAAGTAGGCAGTATTTTCACAACATTTAACCATTGGTTAGTTAACTTTGCTGCCCCAATAGCATATACTGTAACTGAAAGAGTATAGGCCGGGGAGCAGGTTCTACTACGCCCGGCCGGTTAGGAGGCGTAAGTTATGAAGCGGCTGAAGATGATCTTTTGTATCTGCCTGGCAGGGGTGTTTGCACTTACGGCGCTGGCGTGGGCGGCAACGCAGTACAAGACAACGGTGAAGGTGGCAGGCAGCAGGCTGACGGTGCACCGTTATATTGAAGGCAAGGGACCGCTGAAGGACAGCGCCTGCCTGTTGAACAAGGATAACAAAATTGTTGCCCGCTGGAAGCAGCGCACCTATGGTAAATGGTATTACGACGGTGATAAATATTTTCGCTTTGTTCCCTATACCTATGACATGAAAAAGCTTCCGCCTGGCAGATACCGTCTGGTGACGAGCAGCAGGTTTGCCAAGAGCGGCGCGGTAAAAAAGACGGTTAATATCAATTACAAGCCGCAAAGCAAAATGCAGTACAGCAAAACCAAAATCATCCGTCAGGGAAATGGCGATATGCTGCAGCGCCTGTATTTCAAAAAGCAATATTCTACAGGCAAAACCTGCTATGCCCAAATCTATGATAAAAATAACAGGCTGGTGCATAGCGTTAAATATAAGGCGAAAAACGCAGACCAGGATTTTGCCTTTAGCTGGAATGGCTGGGGAAGCACTAACAGCAGCAAAAAATGTGCCAAGGGCATATATACGGTGAAGTATTGGATGGACGGGGTTAATCCCAAAACCGCCAGGTTCCGTCTGAGCATTTGAGGGAGGGAGCATGATGAAAAATTATGGCAAAATAATTGTGACGGTTATGCTTACCCTTGTGCTGTGCAGCCTGACGCTTTTGGCGGCTGCCGCTACAAAAAAGGACTGGCAAAATACCGGCGGCTGTTACGTGTGGACCGAAAGCAGCCAATATAATAACGGTGTTTTGAATATCAAGCCCTTGGGTGATGACCAATATCTGTACGAATTGAAGGTTATGCGTGGCAGTGAGGAGGCAGACAGCGCTGAGGACTTTGTGACTGCGGGCGTTTTTACGATAAACGAGGATGGCGACGGTATTGCCGAGGTGGAATATAAGGGTAACGATACCGTAGAGCTGCGCTTTGTTTATAAGGATAAGGCTGTGGAGGTGTACCAGGACGGGCCGCTGCCATTAGATGTCCAGGGGGCGTATAGCTTTCAGGAGGCAGGCTTTGATGTCTCGGAGGCAGCCGCTACGGCGCTGGTGGCAGGACTGCCGCAGAAGCAGACAGGTCTGCCGTTGGACAAGGCTGCATATAATCTGCTTTTTGCAGACGAAACTATTGACGGCTGGTTCTATCAGCTGCTGGCAGTAAAGGATAACCGGATCATCGGCAAATATCTGGTTGCTGCCGATTTGAGCGCTGTATACCGTAATGATGCTGAGGATGAACCTAATTTAATTTATGGCAGTCCGGAAAGCATGCTGGCAGCCAAAAGGACGCCGCTGGTGGAGGAGGCAGTGCAGGATGGGCCTGCTATTGAGAGCGGTGAGCCTGAGGGTAACGTGGACGAGGAGGAGCTGCCTGCAAATGCGGCCTCCGAGCTGAGTCCGCTGGTGAGCGTGCAGCCGGAGCAGGAAAGCCTGCAGCTGGGAGAGCATACGGCCATTGTTGCCCATATCCCCGGCAGGGTTGTTTACGCAATCAGCAGCTTGCGCTCTAGTAACAGCGCTATAGTGAAGGTGGACGGTGACAACCAGCTTGTGGCAGTTGCACCGGGAACAGCAACTATTAGCGGCAGGCTGGTTTTGGACAGGGGCGAAAGGGACTTTGTGACGAAAATCACGGCCTATGAGCCTAAAATAGAAGCACCAAACCTGCCTGCGCACCTGGATATTGGCGCTAAGCTGAAGCTGGAGGCCTATGTTACAGGTGAAGCCGAAGGCATCAGCCCGGAGTGGAGCACAAGTGACAGCAAAATAGCTGCAATAGTTGACGGCAGGCTGGTTGGCAAGGCAGATGGCGTAGTGACGGTTACGGCGGTGCAAGGTGAAATGAAGAGCCAATGGCCGGTAGCAGTGGGGACTGCCCAGCTGCCTGAGGATAAGGAGCAGGATGAGGAGGAAGAGGATGAGGGCGGCTTTGGCTGGCTGATGCTCATAGGCGGACTTGTGGTCGTAGCCGCTGCGGCGCTGTTCTTCCTGCGCAGGAAAAAATAGGCTGCAATATTTGCTGCTATGCAGAACGGTAACTAGTGCTAAAAAATATCCAAAATTACTCTTGCCAAACTCAAGGCTATCTGTTATAATAAACAGGTAGTCTAATGGAGTGGTACTCAAGCTGGCTGAAGAGGACGGTTTGCTAAATCGTTAGACGGTTTACCCCGTGCGTGGGTTCGAATCCCACCCACTCCGCCAACTATGGCAATCGGCTCTCGGAGAAATCCGAGGGCTTTTTTGTTTTTGTGTTATGCAATGTGTTGAGATTTATGCTATTGATTAAAAAATTTTTGACTAGAAGTGTTCAATTTCAACTTGCAATTTACGACCACAAAAATTAGGGTCTTCCCGCAAAAAATCAAAACCGCCCCTAAACCTTGTTTAGGAGCGGTTTTCTGCTTGGTGATCCCGGCCACGCGTACCCGCAGGGTGAAATCGAAATGGCGACTTTTCCTCTCGGGTAGCACAGCCGGAGCACCTTTTCATCTGGTGATCCCGGCCAGAATCGAACTGGCGACCTACCGCTTAGGAGGCGGTTGCTCTATCCTGCTGAGCTACGGAACCATATAAACAGCCAGGACGCAGGCTCAAGCCTCCCAAGTCCAGACTGTAGATATTATTATACCGCAAAATGCCATTACTGGCAATGCTTTTTGCACAAAAGCAAAGGCAGGCCGTTAAAGACCTGCCTCAAATACTTATGCGTGCTGCTCTGCCAAGACCTCGGCCGCAATATCATCTGCCATACCGGGAGGCATGCTCCATTCCACACGTACGCCGGTTTTGCCCCACAGGCGCGTGAGCGCCACCTTAAATTCCTCCAGGCTGGCCAAGGGCTGTAGCGTGACAGTCGCAAAATCACGGATAGTATCGCCCTGCGGCACGTCCAGCGTCAGCGGTGCTGCCAGGTACTGCTCTACTGCAGCCTTCGCCTCAGGTACGGGCAGTGTGACAACGGCAGCCTTGTCTGCTTCGGTATATTCCACATAGCCATAATGGCAATTATAGTTTAAGGTTACAATGCAATCGCTCATCTTAATCCCCCTCTACTTTCGCTATTAATTATAGCAACTAATAAGCGCAATAGCAACAAGGGGTTTCAAGCGATCGTTTAATTTTATACAAAGAATGTAAAGAACCCACTTACGCCTTAAACCTCATAATCCCTGATGAAGTTATAATAAACCCTGATGGCCTCGTAAAATTGCGCCAGAGGCATATGCTCGTTGGGCTGATGTGCCTGCTTGCTGTCGGCAGGGCCAAAAATCACCACAGGCAGTCCAGGCTTTACCAGTACCGAGGCATCGGTAAAGAAGTTGACGTGTGTGCGCTTGATGGTATAGCCTGCAGCCTTGTCCAAATCAGCCAGCAGGTGATGGCCCTTAGGACAGGCGACAGGGTTCAGCACAGGTCCCAGACAGCTATATTTATAGTCAAAGGTGACATCGCCGCTGGCAGCCTCGTGCAGCGCCTTGTTCAAAAACGCTTCCACATCCTCCCACGTCTGTCCGGGAATGGTACGGAAGTCAATCGTACATTCTGCATGGTCAGGCACGACGTTCGTCGCCGCACCGCCCTGCACCGTATTAATGCTAAACGTCGGCATCCCCAGCTCGCTGTCAGGGGCGCAGGGGAATTCCTGCCTGCGCAGTACCTCGATAAATTTGGTCATCTGCAGCACGGCGTTCACGCCCAGGTCTGGCATAGAGCCATGCGCCGTTTTGCCAAAGAATTCTACCTTTACCCACACAGCGCCCTTATGCGCCACAATCAGCTCCATATTACTGGGCTCGCCCACCAGCAACGTGCCCACGTCCTGCATGCCATTTTTGGCCATAAAGGCGTTAGCACCCAGCGACAGCGTTTCCTCGCCCGCGGTGGCGATAAACTTTACTGTCTGCTTAGGCACGATGCCGTTGCGCTTCAGCAATATGAGGGCGTACAGCATCGCTGCGTCAGGTCCCTTCATGTCCGCTGCGCCACGGCCATAGACAACATCGTCCACGATATCAAAGGCAAAGGGATCGTGCTCCCACTGCACCTGTCCCACGGGCACGGTGTCCAAATGTCCCGTCAGCGCCAGGCACGGCTTATCAGCGTCCGCACCTGGATAGGTTATCACCATGTTAGCGCGTCCGGGGGCGAATTCATCCACCTCCACCGTCAGTCCCTCTGCTTCCAGCAGCGGACGCAACTTGTTAATCAGTGCCAGCTCGTTTCCCGGAGGGTTTACCGTATTGGTCGTAATCAGCAGCCTTGCCAGCTCCAGTGCTTCCTGTTTATCAAAATTTACCTCTTGCATCATGCCTCAGGTCCTTTCTTAGTTATGTGCCAAAAGATAGGTGTTCTTCAGCTCTTCCTTGGAGCCGGGCTCGCTGGCGCTGCAGGAGGCGATAATCTGCCCCTTTTGCAGCAGGTAGGCATTATCTGCCATAGCCAGCGCCTTAAAGCCGTTTTGCTCAATCAAAAGCACTGTTGTGCCATCCTGGTTAATTTTTTTAATTGTATTAAAGATATCGTTAACCACCAGCGGTGCCAGGCCTAAAGAAGGCTCGTCCATCAGGATGATTTCGGGGTTACTCATCAGCGCCCTGCTGATCGCCAGCATCTGCTGCTCGCCGCCGCTCATCGTGCCGGCGTTTTGCCAGCGGCGCTCCGCCAGGCGCGGGAACATGGTATAGGCACGCTCCAGATTGCGGGCGATGGATTTTTTATCGGGGTTGCAGCACGCGCCCACCAGCAGGTTATCCTCAACCGTCATTTTGGGGAAGACGCGGCGGCCCTCAGGCACGACGCCGATGCCCATATGAACAATTTTTTCGGTGGACAGGCCGTTAATCTTTTGATCATGATAAATTACGCTTCCCTGCGAAGGCACCACAAAGCCCAAAATCGTGTTAATCGTTGTCGTCTTGCCGGCGCCATTGCTGCCCAAAAGGCAGGTTATCTGTCCCTTGGGCACGTGTATATTGACATTCTTCAGGACAGGCACGTTGCCATAAAAGGTGGATACATCCTCTAAAAATAACATTATTGCTCATCCTCCTGTCCCAAATATGCTTTAATTACCTTTTCGTTGCCCGAAACCTCGTCAAAGCTGCCAAAGGCGATGTTTTCGCCATAGTTGAGCACCATAACCTTGTCCACCAGGCCCTTGATGAAGCCCATATCATGCTCTACGACGATAATCGTCAGCTGTGGCAGTGCTTTTTTCACCTTCAGCAGGTCATACATCAGCTTTTCGGTTTCCATGCTGTCCATGCCTGCCGAAGGCTCGTCCAGCAAGATTACCTTGGGGTTAGAGGCCAGTGCGCGGCAGATTTCCAGACGGCGGCGGTCTGCATAGGGCAGATCCTTGGCCAGCTTGTCTGCCTGACTCGTCAGCAGCGTGCCGAAAATTTCCATCAGCTTCATGGCGCGTGCCACAGCGTCCGTTGCAATCTGCTTACCTGCTTTGCCGGGCACCAGCGCCGTCCAGGGCGAGGTTTCACGCACCTCCTTAAAGCCAACCATGATATTTTCAACAACGCTCATGTTCCAGAACAGACGACCATTTTGGAAGGTACGCGAAATGCCCCTGCCAAAAACGATGTCCGAGCGCAGACCGCCAATCTGCTTGCCATCCAGGGCAATATTGCCGCTTGTGGGCTTATAAATGCCGCTCAACAGGTTAAACAGCGTCGTCTTGCCGCTACCATTAGGGCCGATAACGCCAAGCGTCTGCCCCTCGTCCAGCTTAAAGCTGACATTGTTGACAGCAGTGACGCCGCCAAACTTTATCGTCAAATTTTTTACCTCCAGCAGACTGTTCATTGTGCGTCCTCCTTTTGCAAAGCCTTAAAGATACGTTTTTTGAACGGCAGCACGCCCTCGCGCATAAACAACAGGCAGAAGACGATGATGAAGCCGTAAAACATAATGCGGTAATCCTCAAAGGCTCTGAACTTTTCGGGGAAGACGGTCAAAAACAGCGCGCCCACGATTGCGCCCGGAATAGAATCCAAACCGCCCAAAATAATCATGCTGATGATTATAATTGACAGGCCGTAGCCGAAGTTTTCGGGAGCGATGAAGTTAATCATACCGGCGTAAATGCCACCTGCCAGGCCGCCAAAGAAGGCGCCGATGCCAAAGGCGTACAGCTTGTAGTCCGTCAGGTTGATGCCGTAGCACTGCGCGGCCAGCTCATCCTCACGCATGGCAGTAAGCAGCAGGCCGAAGAAGGAATTGCTGAACTTGTATACGATAACGGTGGATACCACCAAAAGCAGCAGGGAAAGATAATAGAAATTAGCCAGATAGCTCATCGAGGTGAAGCCTAAATCCAAGCTGCTACCAAGGTCAAGACCAAAAATCTTGGGGGAGGGAATATCAATCAGGCCGTTGGTGCCACCTGTAATGCTTTCGGCATTGAGGATGATTTCCTGTACCACCAGGCCGAAGGCGATGGTGACAAGACCCAGGTAGTGACCCTTTACGCGCAGGGCAGGCAGGCCCAAAATTACGCCGAAGATGCACGCCAGCACGCCGCCTAAGGGGAAGGCCAGCCAGAAGCTGATGCCATGCTTGAGGCACATGATGCCTACGGTATAGGCACCAATGGCTTCGAAGGCAGCATATCCCAGGCAGATAAGGCCGGCGCGGCCGGTCATGAAGTTGAGTCCCAGTGCCATAACGGCGTTGAGCATAGCGAAGTTAATAATCTGCAGCCAATAGGGGTCGCCGCCGATGACGAAGGGGAAGGTGAGCGACAGCAAAACTGCCACCAGGCCAACCTTAGCAATATTTTCCTTCATGTGTTCACCCAAAGCCTTAAGCCTGTCAGCATATTTTTTGCGGACAGCAAAGACAGCGGCGACGATGGCGGCAATATAGGCCGTCACGATAAGCGGATCCTCCAGCATGACGAAGGCGATAAACAAAATATACAAAACCAGTTCTGTTGCAATAATACTTTTCATCTGCGCTTCCTCCTAAACCTTTTCGTAGGTTTTTTCGCCAAAAAGTCCGGTAGGACGGAAAACCAGACAAAGAATAACAATCATAAAGCTGATCAAATCCTGGTAGGTGGAGCCGCCAGGCAGCAGGCTGACGACCGAAATTTCCAAAAAGCCCAGCAGCAGACCGCCGACGATGGCGCCATAGATATTGCCCAGACCACCGACAACGGCGGCGGCAAAGCCCTTAATGCCTGCTGCAAAGCCCATGTTGAACTTAATAACGGCGTAGCTCATGCCGTTCATGAGGCCGGCAACGGCACCCAGCATAGAGCCAAGCACTAGAGTAATAATAAACACCTTTTTAACGTTTACGCCCATCATCATCGCTGCCTCCCTGTCCTGGGCAGTGGCGCGGATGTAACGGCCGAAGGTGGTTTTTTCAATTAGATGATACATACCGCTGATTAGGATAGCGGATGTCACGATACACAGCAGCGTTTCGGGCTTTACCAGTGCGCCGCCAAGATGCAGGCTCTGCATCTGCAAAAGATCCGGAAACGGCTGCGGATTGCGTCCGTTGGGAACAAACAGCATCACTGCTTCGCGCACGATGATGGAAGCACCGACGGTAATCAAAAGCGTCATAATCGCAGGCGCGTTACGCATGGGGCGTACAATGAGCTTTTCCAGAGCGGCACCAAAAACAGCGCCTATAATCAGCACCACCAAAAGCACTGCCAGCAAAAACAGCAGGCTGCCCTGGGTAACGCCGCAGCTGGTGAGCACGCCGCCGGCAATCATGGCGGCAAAGGCACCCAGCATAAATACCTCGCCATGGGCGAAGTTGATAACCTCTATTACACCAAAAAATAAGGTGAAGCCAACAGCAATCAAGGCATACATAACGCCCAGTCCCAAGGCGTTAAAGAATTGCTGAACTATTAAATCTAACATAGCCTTACTCTCCCTTAATTCTGCCAAGGCGTACAAACACGCCCTGGCTAGTTTTGCTAATTAATACTGGCGGAGCAGCATCCCGATGCGGGCCTGTCCGCCAGTAAATGTAACTAAATTATTTAGCAGCGATTTTTTTTTCTTTAACAGTCAGGGCTGCCTTTTCAAAGGGAACCCATTTGCCGTTATCCGAAATATAGGTGGTGATCAGGGTGTTTTGGGTCTGGCCCTGTTCATCAAAGGTGGTGGTGCCCAAAACGCCGTCAAACTTAATCTTGCGGATAGCGTCAATCAGCTTAGCACGGTCGGTAACCTTATTTTCGCCCACTGCCTGCATAATGATGCCTACGCTGTCATAAGCGAACTGACCGATGTTTTCGGCAGGCTCGGCAAATTTAGCTGCAGCATAATCATCCAGGAACTTTTTGCCGCCAGGCAGATCCTCCAGCGGTTTGCCGATATTGAAGGCGATCATGCCATTGGCATCGCTGCCGGCGATTTTGTTAAAGGTTTCGGAAATAATGCCGGAATCACTGAGGAAGAGGCAGTCCATATTCAGGGATGCCATCTGACGCTTCAGCAGGCCGGCCTCAGTAGCAACGCCGCCGAAGTAAATGCAGTCCGGGTTAGAGGCCTTAATCTTGGTCAGCAGGGCCGAAAAATCCTGTTGGCCGACGGTGATGCCATCGACGGAAATAACCTTGGCGCCATTAGCCTCGGCTGCCTTGCCAAATTGGTCAGCATTTGTCTTGCCATAATCGGTACGGTCGTTGATCAGGGCGATAGTCTTGATGCCCCATTCCTTAGCAGCCAGCTCGCCGGCATATTTGTTTTGGATATCAGCAGCGGTGATAACGCGGTTGATTTCCTTAAAGCCCTTGGCCGTAATATCAGGATGAATAGCACCGCTTACCACCATCGGCATACCGGCCTTGTGGAAGACAGGAGTTGTAGCCAGGCCGCAGCCGCTGTTAAAGTGGCCTGCTACGGCAACTACGCCCTTGTCAGCAATCAGCTTGTTGGCAGCAGCCACCGCGGTAGAAGGATCGCCGGCGTCATCTGCCGTCACCAGCTCAAATTTGTAAGGATACTTGCCGGATTTGTTGACCTGATCCACAGCCAGCTGCGCGGAGTTCTTCATGCCGATGCCGATAGCGGAGTTGCCACCGGTCAAGGGTGCCAAAAAGCCAATCTTTACAACCTCCTGCTTCTTTTCACCGCCGCAGCCGGTAAACAAAGCCAGGCACATCGATGCTGCTGCTACGCAGCTCAAAACTTTTTTCAATTTCATTTCTTATTCCCCCTCATGGAAATTAAATAAAAAAATAAAAAACTCCGGAGCAAACAATAAGCTCCGGAGATGGATAACGATAAAGGTACAGTAATACACCGAGTATTTCAGAGGCTCTGTCCGTTTGCCTGAGAGATAAGGGCTTCGTTGCCCGTGCACCTTCGGCGCCCACTTAAGGGACTCTCCAGAGATGTGTCCATGCACGGTTTTTGCTATAGCAGCACCTGAGAGTTTCGCTCCTTCGGTAAGCCTCGACGGCTTTCTCCCGCACACTTCATCCACTAAGTAATCTTCAAAATTGATTTACTCTAATATATACCTTTTCTTTACAATTTGCAAGCGATATTTTTATGTATACACGAATACTGTAATTTTCGCAATTTTATCTATCTTGATAATTAACTGCTTTATGCACTGTTAAGCGACAGTAATACAGGCTTACCTTCTGCTGAAGACAGGCTGCAGGCGTTTTTCCATAGGCAGCTTGTCGCCTGCCACGGCCAGCTGCGCCATTTCGTACAGCGTGCTTTGCGCGCTCACAGGCTCCAGCTTGTTGCGTACACGGCGGTAGGTGCCGTTGGACTGCATCATGTGCGCGCCCACGTTGTCGCGCAGATACAAATCCAGCAGCGCCTTAATGCGGCGGATATGCTCCTCCGTTTCTACGGGGAAGAACAGCTCCACGCGGTCGTTTAAATTACGTGGCATCCAGTCCGCACTTGATAAATATAGCTGCTCACTGCCGCCATTGGCGAACCAGAAGATGCGGCTGTGCTCCAACTGCCGTCCCACAATGCTGCGCACCGTAATGTTGTCGCTGATGCCCTCTATGCCAATGCGCAGGCCGCAGATGCCGCGCACGATGAGGTCAATGTGTACGCCTGCCGCCGATGCCTCGTACAGCTTCTGGATTACCGGTTGGTCGATAAGCGAGTTCATCTTAGCGATGATGTGACCGCCGCGGCCGGCACGTACCATGGCGATTTCGTTATCAATGAGCGCGTAAATCTTCTCCCGCAGTCCCAGCGGTGCCATCACCAGCTTGTTCCACACCGGTGGCTCGCTGTAGCCGCTGAGCAGGTTGAAGAAGGCTGATGCGTCGCTGCCGAATTCATCGTTAGCCGTCATTAGGCCCAGGTCCGTATAAAGCTTGGCAGTGCTGTCGTTGTAGTTGCCCGTGCCCAGGTGCAGGTAACGCTTAATGCCGTTATCCTCCTTGCGCACGATAAGAATAATCTTGGCGTGCGTCTTGAGGCCCACCAGACCATAAATTACGTGACAGCCGGCCTTTTCCAGGCGGCGCGCCCACAGGATATTGTTTTCCTCATCAAAGCGCGCCTTCAGCTCCACCAGCACCGTCACCTGCTTACCGTTTTCGGCCGCACGTGCCAGGGCCGCCACAATGGGACTATTGCCGCTCACGCGGTACAGCGTCTGCTTAATGGCCAGCACCTGCGGGTCATCCGCCGCATCGCTCACCAGCTTGACAACAGGGTCAAAGCTTTCGTACGGGTGATGCAATAGAATATCGCCGGCGCGGATGGCGGCGAACAAATCGCTGTCATCGGGCAGCTCCAGCGGACGCTGCGGCACAAAGGGCTCGTACAGCCACGGCCACATACCCGTCATGCCTATAAACTTAAAGAAGCAGGTGGGGTCAAGGGGACCGTTGATTTCATAAACCTCCATGTCCGTAACATCCAGATTTTCTTCCAAAAATTTCTTGATGCGGTTATTGTTGGTCTTGAACAGCTCCAGACGCACGGCCGCGCCACGCTTACGCTTGCGCAGTGATTTTTCTACCTCCTTCAGCAGGTCGACGCTGTCCTCCTCGTCTAAATCCAGGTCACTGTCGCGCGTTACGCGGAAGGGAACCACGTCCAGAATCTGGCAGCCATTGAACAGGTCGCTGCAGTGGCTGGCGATAATATCCTCTAAAAAGACGAAGGTGCGCCTGTCCTCCGGCAGTACCTCGGTAATGCGGTTCAAAACACTGGGCACCTGGATAAGTCCCATGCTATGTTCGCCGTCCGCCGTCACCAGCTCCACCGCCAGGTTCTGCGTCTTGTTGGCCAAAAAGGGGAAGGGACGCGAGGCATCCACCGCCATAGGCGTCAGCACGGGATACACCACCTCGCGGTAATATTCCTCCAGCCAGTCCTTGGCCACATCACTCAAATCCTTCACGCGCCTGAAATGCAGCTTCACTGCGTCCATCTCCGCCAAAAGCGCCATAAGCGACTTGGTCTGGGTGCGCACCTGCTCGTGCGCCGCCTCGCTGATGGCCACCAGCTGCTCACGCACCGACATACCCGAGGCGTCACGCTTTTCGATGCCGTTATCAAAATTACTCCATAAGCCGGCCACACGCACCATAAAGAATTCGTCCAGGTTAGAGGCCGAAATCGCTACGAACTTCAGGCGCTCCAAAAGCGGCGTATCCTTCACCATGGCTTCCTTGAGCACGCGCAGGTTAAATTTCAGCCAGCTCAGCTCGCGGTTATAAAAGTATTCCGGCTTTGTCAAATCCAATTTTTTCATCATTTATTCACCCGTTCTAAACTTGGTTCTATACCATAAACTTCCTCAAAAAAGCTTGATTTATCCGCAAAGGTCCACATCTCCAGCGCCAAATCCTCCTTGCTGGCGGCCTGCACACGCAGGCTGTTGTCCTTAAGCACGACGCTGCAGCTATGGATTTTCTGCATATAGCTGCGGTCCAGCGCGTCTGCCAGGCGCACAATGGCTGCCAGCTTGGCTACAGAAGGCACCAGCTCGCGCGGCACCTGCGGTGCCCGCGTATTGGTTTTGTCAAAGAGCCTGTTAGCATGATAATATGACGCCAGCGCCACAATCTGCTTATCTGCTTCACTCAGGCCGATGATGTCCGTGGACATAATCAGCTGATAGGTGTAAATTGAATGGCTGCGCATGCAGATGTATTTGCCGATATCGTGCAGAATGCAGGCAGCACGCAAAAGCAGACGCTCGCGCTCACCCATACCATAGCTATTGGCAATCTTGTCAAAAATAATCAGCGACAGGCGCTCCACCTGCTGCGCGTGCTTTTTGTCATAAAGATAGCGGCTGCCAATTGTATGGAAAAGGCTGATGAGCTCCTGCTCCCATTCCTTGCGCATCACAGCGTTAGTTTTTTTGCCGATGTGCAAAAGCTGCATTCCGTCAATAAAGCGGTCTGCCGTAATGATAATTTCCTGCGCAGGGATCAGATGCAGCAGCTGCTCATACAGCAGCACTGTCGGCAGCACCAGCTCGGCCACGCTTTCGGGTATCTTATAGGCCTGGATGAGCTGCGGCAGGTTCATCTGGCGCATCTTATCAAAAAAGGCGTGAAAGTCGGCTGCCTTGATGCGGTGCACCATCTGCTCCTCGCTCAGTCCCAGCATCCGCAAAAGCAGCTCCGTTTCCGTGCCCGAAAGCACAAGGTAGCGCACTTTGTTGTCTCCCAGCTCACGCCTTACCGGGCTGATGGTGCTGCTCAGAAATTCGGTCAATGCCTTATTGAAATGCATGCTTTCGCGGCGGTTGCGCTCAAAGCTTTCCTTGATGCGGATGATGCCGATGTGGAAATTTTCCTGGTAGCAGATTTTTTCATCACGCACCAGTGTTACGCCCAGGCCGCCGGAGGAAATATCCATCAGCAGCATGCCCTCGCGCTCGGTAGAAATTTTTTCGGCCTTCAGCGTATGGCGGATAGCAACAAACTTAGTGTAAATTTCCTTGGGCATATCCACAACGTCGACAACAAGGCCGGTTTTGTTGTAAATCTGATCCAGCAAAAAAATTTGGTTGCTGGCCTCGCGCACAGCAGTGGTTGCCTGCATAACATATTCCTCTACGCCGTATTCCTCCATCAGACGCTTAAAGCCTGTCAGAATTTCGCAGATTTCGGAAACCAGCTCAAAGGGGATAATTTTATTTTTAAAGGTCGCCTCACCCAGGCGGATGCGTCGGTTGCAGAGCTCGATAATCTTGTATTTATCGGTATTGCGATACTCGGTGATCTGCATGCTTATCATCTCGGAGCCAAGATGGATGGCGGCAAAGGTTGTATAATTCTTACGCTTCATTAAAGCAAGCCTCCAAAACATAGTGTTATATATAATATTCTGTTCAAGAGAAAAAAATCCTGCGAAGCGTAGGTATAATATACGTTAATTTAACAATTTAACAATAAATTTACGCAGACTCGCAGGATTTTTTGCAGTTATGAGTAATATATAAGTGTTATAAGGTTCAAGAAGCTAAAAAGCCGGAATAATACATCCGTAAGCAGAACGGATTTAAGGTTAATTTGAGGAGAAGGAAAATGCAACGAATAGCAATTATCGATATAGGCTCTAACTCGGCCCGTCTGGTCATCAGCCATCTTTACAAAAACGGTGCCTATAACATGGTGTATAACCAAAAGGAGGCACTGCGCCTGAGCCAGAAGGTGGATGAAAAAAATATGCTCACGGACGAAGCGTTTAGCAGCACCATAGAAACCATGAAAAGCTTTGCCTACATGTGCAAAATTTATCAGGCCGACAAAACCATCGCCGTCGCCACTGCCGCCATCCGCAATTCGTCAAACGGCAGCGAGCTTGTGGCCCGCGTCGCCGCCGAAACAGGCATCCAGCTGCACATCATTTCGGGCAATACCGAAGCCTACATCAGCTACCTTGGCGTAATCAACACCCTAAGCGTCAAGGACGGCATCATCTTCGACCTGGGCGGTGGCAGCACCGAGCTTATCTTATTCAAAAACCGCAGGATTTTGGAAAGCGTTTCGCTGCCGGTGGGCGCGGTCAACACCACAGCCATGTTCAATACGCGCAACGTTATGCCACCCAACGTCTTTAGCGATGTCAGCTTTTTTATCATGAGCCGTCTGGAGCAGCACCCCTGGATAAAGCAAAACGGCCTGCCCCTCATCGGCGTCGGCGGTACGGCGCGTACTGTGGCCAAAATTATCCAGCGTGCAAAAAAATACCCTGCGACCAAAATCCACAACTATTCCTATACCACGCAAACCTATCGCACGTTTTTCAACAGGCTGCGCAACACCAACCTGGAGCAGCGCAAAAAAATCTCCGGCCTCAGCAGTGAGCGTAGCGACATTATTTTGGCAGGCGCCAGCATTATCAGCTGTCTTTTAGAGGCAACCGGGGCCAAAAAGCTCATCACCTCCGGCTGCGGCCTGCGCGAGGGTTTATTCTTTGATTATTATTCCAAGACCAACAATGTGCCGCTTATCGCTAAGGATATTTTGGCGCAAAGCCGCGAAAACATGCTTAACCTCTACGAAAAGACAGATACCGGACACGCACGCCACATTACGCATCTGGCGCTGTCGATGTTTGACGGCTGGAGCGAGCTGCACGGTCTGCGCAAGAATTATCGCCGCCTGCTGGAAACAGCTGCGTTGCTGCATGATATTGGCATCACCATCAATTTTTACAGCCACGCACGTCACAGCGCTTATATGATCCAAAATGCCAAGCTCTTCGGCCTGACACACAAGGAGCAGCTCATCACGGCCGCTATTGCCGGCTGGCATAACGGTGTTTCCAAAAACTACTTCAAGGATCGCTTTTATAAGGAAATGCTCAATGAAGCCAACTGGAAGGTTATCAACAAGCTGGCACTGCTTCTGGCGCTGGCCGAAAGCCTGGATTATACAGAAACTACACAAATCCACGTTATCGAGCCGGGAGTTAACAAAAAGGCCGCCACACTCAGGCTTTACGCCCAGGGCATCCCCAGCATCGAAATGCACCAAATCAAGGAGCATCTGCCCTGGTTCAAAAAAACCTTTGGCGTGGAGCTGAAGGTGCAGCTGGCAACGCCAAAGGATAAGTAAAAACGTATAGCAAAGAACTGGCTTTAGCTGATGCTAAGGCCGGTTTTTATTAGGGTCTCCCCCAAAAGTTGTGGTCATCGCTCTAACGTTTGTGTGGTCGGACCTCC
>CAVKMV010000028.1:0-20153 GCA_963657675.1 Ruminococcus intestinalis | reverse complement strand
TGTGAATATTGAGCTTACAGATTGGGAAAAACAACGCTTCATTGACGCATTAGATGGAGAAATATATTCAATGATGGCGCAGAGGAGAAATTATATCATACAGCGTTTGGACTCCTTTGTCAGTGATGGTGGAGCTACATATAACACAAAGCTATTTACAATTGAGCATGTGTTGCCACAACACCCGGCAGCAGGTAGTGAGTGGATAAAGCTGTGGCCGGATGTGCAGGAGCAGAGCTATTGGCTGAATAGAATCGCGAATTTAGTACCTTTGACTAGACAGCGTAATTCAGCAGCTCAGAACTACGACTTTGATACAAAGAAAGTAAAGTATTTCCAATCTAAGGGTGGAACAAGCTCTTACACACTTACCACGCAGGTTATCAATGTAGTAGCTTGGACACCGGAGATTGTAAAAGCTCGGCAAGAGGATTTGCTAGAAGTATTTAAGAATAAATGGGATATCTGGATTTCAGCAGGAGCTTCTAACGATGACCCGACATATAAGTTGGCTGGCCGCGGTGGAAATGCATGTGGCTATAAACTTACTGGCGCTGAATTTGTTGTACAGAAGGGGAGTCGTATATCACCTGATGTTACAGATGGATTCCAAGCTGGTTATCTTCTGAATCTTAGAAATCAGCTTATTGCAGATGGAATTATTGTTGACGGTTTGTTTCAAGCGGACTATACTTTCACAAGTATATCTGCAGCGGCAGCAGTTATTCTTGGTCGTTCATCAAACGGACGCAAGGAATGGACAAAATTAGACGGTCGCTCATTTGCACAAGTAGGACAATAAACAACAAAGAAAGTACAAAAAGTAGACCAGACCAGCTATCTGGTCTGCTTTTTTTTAGCTGTTTTGGTTACATTCAGGAAAGAGACTGCACAGCCTTTCTACTACAGCGGGAATTTTATCCGCTGTAATGCCAGCGTAGTTGATAACTAGCGTGCAACCTTCACCACTATTTTTGTGATAGTTGTAATCGGAATAAAACGACAGGCTTAAATCGGCGACCAGCGCCCTTTCGCGCACCTGTGCTTCGTTGAGCGCGGTGCGCACCTCCAGCAGAAAGTGCGTGCCGGCGTTGCGCTCGGTGATGGTGGAGATGGCGGCGAGGGGGGAGGCTGCCAGTGCTGTCAAAATCTGGCTGCGCTGCTCGCGGTAGTAATTTTTCATCTTGTTGATGTGGCGCTCAAAATAGCCTTCGGAAATAAAGCGCGCCAGCGTGTACTGCTCAAAGCTGGACACCGTGCAGCTGTAAAAGCTCATCGTTTCGGCGTAGCGCTCAAGCAGGCGCGGCGGCAGCACCATGTAGCTTATGCGCAGCGACGGCACCAGGCTTTTTGAGAAGGTGTTCATATAGATGACGCGGTTTTGCGTGTCCTGCGCGTAGAGCGGCAAAATAAAACGGCCGGTGTAGCGGAACTCGCTGTCATAGTCATCCTCGATGATGTAGCGCTTGCGGATGCGGTTGACCCATTCAAACAGCTCCAGGCGGCGCGTCACAGGCATGACGATGCCTGTGGGAAAATGGTTGGCAGGCGAAAGGTGCACGACGTCGGCGCCGCTTTCCTCCAGCTTGTCAATCATCAGGCCGTTTTCGTCAATAGGTATATATTTCCAGGGGTTGCCAAAGCTGGCAGATATAGAGGCAAATTTTTTGTAGCCCGGTTCCTCGATGGCGAAGGTGCAGGCAGGACCGAACATCTGCAGCAGACGGCTATAGAGGTATTCTGTGCCCGCACCGATGATAATCTGCGAGGGGTTCACCTGCATGGCCCTGTTGTGCGCCAGATAGGTGGCGATGGCCTTGCGCAGCTCGTACACGCCGTTATAGGGGACGGTCTTGAGCAGTTCCTCGTTGTGCACGGACAGGGTTTCACGCATCAGGCGGGTCCAGGTGGCCAACGGAAAGTTTTGCAGGCTGATCCGGTTGGCCTTAAAATCGGCAAAGTATTCCTTTTCCTCTGCCTCAGGCGGGGGAGTGCTGCTGCTCTTACGGCGCATGCGGTAGCTGCTTACGTCCTCCACAAAATAGCCCAGCTTTTCGCGCGAGGTGATGTAGCCTTCTACCGCCAGCTGGGCGTAAGCGTTGGCCACGGTGATGGTGCCCACGCTCAAATGCTGCGCCAGCGTGCGCTTGGAGGGCAGGCGTTCGCCGGCGTGCAGGGTGCCGTTGATGATGTCCTGGCGGATGCACTGGTATAAATAATCATATAGCGGCGTTTGGCCGCGTTGTTGTAAATCGTATGTCAGCATTGCTTTACACAAAAACTCCTTGGTGCTAAAATATTTTCGTTTTTTGATTCTTTTAATAGAACCATTTTGATTATACAATAGACACATCACAAAAACAACCCCCACACAAAGGAGTGCAGGGGGATGGACCGAATGAGGAGGCAATTTACTATTATGGAAAAAGCAACTTTACAAGCACAATATGGATTGTATATTAACGGCGAGTGGCGCCCCGCATCCAACGGCGATACCTACAAGGCTGACAGCCCAGCCGACGGCAGCCTGCTGGCAGTTTGCGCACAGGCAACCCGTGAGGATGTGGATGACGCAGTGAAGGCCGCATGGGCAGCCTTCAAAACCTGGAAGAAAACTACTCCGGCACAGCGCGCCGCTATCTTAAATAAAATCGCCGATATCATCGACGCTAACAAAGAGCATTTGGCTATGGTAGAAAGCATGGATAACGGTAAGCCTATCCGCGAGACTATGAATGTGGATATTCCGATGGCAGCATCCCATTTTCGCTATTTTGCAGGCTGCATTCTGGCAGAGGAGGGTCAGGCCTCCGTGCTGGATGAGAAGTTCCTTTCTATCATCCTGCGTGAGCCTATCGGCGTAGTCGGCCAGATTATTCCCTGGAACTTCCCGTTCCTGATGGCAGCCTGGAAGCTGGCACCGGTTTTGGCAGCAGGCGACTGCACCGTGCTGAAGCCATCTAAGGAAGCAAGCCTGTCCATCCTGGAATTTGCCCGTCTGATTGACGGCGTTCTGCCTGCAGGCGTGTTCAATGTTATCACCGGCGCTGGCAGCAAATCAGGCCAGTATATGCTGGAGCATGACGGCTTTGCTAAGCTGGCCTTCACCGGCTCCACCGAGGTTGGCAGAAGCGTGGGTCTGGCAGCAGCCGAGCGCATCATCCCCTCCACTCTGGAGCTTGGCGGCAAGAGCGCTAACATCTATTTTGATGACTGCGACTTTGACCAGGCTATCGACGGTGCGCAGCTGGGCATTTTGTTCAACCAAGGCCAGGTTTGCTGCGCAGGCAGCCGCATCTTCGTTCAGGATACTATTTATGATAAATTCGTTCCCGCACTGGTTAAGGCCTTCAACAAGGTTAAGGTTGGCCTGCCCTGGGACGATGATACCCAGATGGGCTCGCAGATTAACGAAACCCAGATCAAAAAGATTTTGGGTTATGTAGAAATTGCTAAGGGCGAGGGTGCTACCATTGCCTGCGGTGGCGAACGCTTCACTGAGGGCGAGCTGGCCAAGGGTGCCTTCATGAAACCGACCCTGATTACCAATGTAACTAATGATATGCGTGTAGCACAGGAGGAAATCTTCGGGCCTGTAGCTGTAGTTATTAAATTCCACAGCGAGGACGAGGTTGTCGCTATGGCCAACGACAGTGAATATGGCCTGGGTGGTGCTGTGTGGACTAAGGATATCAGCAAGGCTATCCGCGTAGCGCGCAACATCGAAACCGGTCGTATGTGGGTAAATACCTACAACCAAATCCCCGAACATTCCCCGTTTGGCGGCTACAAAAAATCCGGCATCGGCCGCGAGACCCACAAGATGATTTTGAACCACTATACTCAGGTTAAGAATATCATGATTAATCTCAGTTATGCTCCTTCTGGGTTTTATCCTCAGGACTGACGATTAATACATAGCTTTTTCCAAAAAAGTTGCAAGCAAAAAAGCTCTGGCGCAGGCCGGAGCTTTTTTGTGTAGAAATATAATTTTTGGTTCTAGGCTTATTTATCCATTTGGGCATTGTCCAAAAAGGCAGTGCCAAACTGCGTATAGGTCAGCTCTGCCCCCCGCAGGTCGGCGTATTCCAGCATGGCCCTGTCGAGCTTAGCGCTTGTCAGTCTGCTGCCTGCAAGCCTGGCGTGGCCAAACTTGCCGCTGCGCAGGTCTGCGTCCGTCAGATCGCTCTTATCCAGGTGGGCACTGTAGGCATTAGCACCATAAAAGACAGCGTTTTTGAGGCTGGCGCGGCGCAGCCAGCTGTAGGGCAGGTTGGCAAAGCTAAAGTCTGCGTAATCGGCTTGCACGCTGTCCATAACTGCCTCCTGCGCCTTGGCCTGCTGCAAGTTGGCATTGAGCAGATGCGCCCCGTGCAGCTGGGTGCGGTACAGGTAGGCACCCTGCAGGCAGGCGTTGGTGAAGTCGGCCGCAGTGGCGCTGGCGTAGGCCAGGTTGGCGTGGTCCAGGCTGACATGGCGCAGGCTGGCACGTGCCAAAATGGCGCTTTGCAGGCAGGCGTCGCCCAGCTTGGCCTTGTCCAGCCTGGTGCCGTCTAGACGCGCTTCGGTAAAATCGGTGTTGGTAAAGTCGCGGCCGCTCAGGTCCATGCCCGATAAATCGGCACCGGACAGGTCGCCGCCGGGGCAGCTGCCACCGGCAAGCACCGTGGCCAGATCGCTGTTGCTGTAGGCCTCGCCGGCCAGCGGCAGGCAGGTCATAGCAAGCGCTATAAGTATGGGTGTAAAAATTTTTGTGCGCATAATCATTCTCCTACAGCCTCAGCTGTCAATTTCTTCCAGCAGCTTGGCAAAATCCGCCGGGTCGTCAGGCAGTGCGTCAATGATTCTCCAAGGCTTTTCCTCGGCAAAATCCTCGCGCTTATAGCCTGAGCCTGCCATGACGATGACGCAGGGTGCACCGATGGCGTTGGCGCAGCGTGCGTCGCTGGGGGTATCGCCGATGAAGATCAAATCCTTGTGGGAGACGGCGTCATTTTGCAGCTGCAGGCGTTGCAGGGCGACCTGTGCCAGCATTTCGCGGCTTTCACTGATTTCGCCAAAAACGCTGTGGCCGTAGTCAAAATAGCCATCCAAGCCAAAGTGCTGCAGCTTGAGGTGGGCGCCGGTGCTGGTGTTGCCTGTGAGCAGGCAGTTGGTGTAGCGGCTTTGCGGCTGCGCAAAGTATTGCAGCGTTTTTTCCACGTTCTGCAGCACCCTGCCCTTGTGCAGCGGCAGCTGCTTGGGCAGCTCCATGTGATAGCGGATGAGGATGCCTGCGGCCTCGGCGCAGTTGGCACGTCCGCGCAGGCGGGTGACGACACCCTTGACGATGTCAGAGTCGGTGCGGCCTGCAAGTGTCTGGGTAAAATCAAAGGCATCCAAAAAATAATAATCCTTGATAACCTTAATCATGGCGTCCTTGCCCGCGCCGCCCGAAAGGATGAGCGTACCGTCGACATCCCACATTAAATATTTCATTTTGTATATCTCCTTTAGATTATGAAAAAACAGGGGCTGCGCAGACAACCCCTGAAACGTGTTAGTAACCTGTCCCGTCAGATGCCACGGGGCTTGAGCATCATTTTTTTCAGCTTGTCGCCAACGTTCTGTGTCATGTTCTGCGTACGGCGGATGAACTTGATGTGCGAACGGTGGTTAGGCTTCATATCATATTTATTGCCAAAGTCACCGCGGTCGAGCAGGGTGATTTTAGCCTTATCGCAGACAAAAGCACTGCGCAGGTAGCGTGCGATATCGGCAGCGATGAAGCCCAGCCTGGGATAGATATGCAGCGTTACATGTCCCTGCCTGCAGACGGCGGAGATGGAATATTCGTCCTGTCCCTGCTCCTGGCAGACAATGACCTGCTGGCTTTCCATGTGGAATTTGCTGCAGCCTGTCTCTAAAAGCTCCTGTGCCTTGTGCACGTCGCTGGTTTCGGTGGCGCCGCAGTTGTACATATCTATGGCAATTAGTTTACCTGTAAATGTTTTTGGTTGCATTTGTCAGACTCCTCGTAAAGCAAAATAAAAGACTGCTGCTGATAGCAGTTGTCAGATGAGTACGAATTGTACATATCACATCCCATTATAGCTAAAATTACAATGCTTGTAAAGTCAAATTGCTATCCTATTTGCGAAAAGTATGCTATAATAAGTGTTATAGTTAAAAACATTTGTTTTGTATGGCGGTGAAAAAATGGAAAAGCTGGAAGCAGTGGTCGACGATATAGTATTTCAAAGTGATGACGGCATGTTCTGCGTCCTGCGCATGACGAACAAGGAGCAGGGGCGCTTTACAGCAGTATATCATGGCGGTGCTCCCTATTTGGGCGAAAATGTGGCCATGGAGGGCACATGGATAGAGCATGCCAAATTTGGCAAGCAGTTTGACGCGCAAAGGCTCGAGGTGCAGCAGCCGACATCGGTGAAGGGGATAGAGCGCTTTTTGGCTTCGGGCGCGGTCAAGGGCATCGGTCCTGTGACGGCGGCGCGTATTGTGGATATGTTTGGCGCGGACACACTGGAGGTGCTGTCCACCTATCCCGAGCGCTTGGCCAAGGTCAAGGGCATCAGCGCCAAAAAGGCAGCTGCCATCGCCGAAAGCTACCGTGAGCTGTCGGGACTGCGCGAGCTGATGATGTTTTTGGAGGCGCATGGCGTCAGCAGCGGTTATGCCGCGCGTCTGCAGGCAGCATATGGCTCGACAGCGATTGTCCGCATCAAAAATAATCCCTACAGCCTGGCCAGTGATATTGCAGGCATTGGCTTTAAGACGGCGGACAGGATAGCTATGAGCATGGGCCTGGAGCGCGATTCGGCGGCCCGCCTGGAGGCAGGCATTGCCTACGCGCTCACACAGGCAGCCGGCGTGGGTCACACCTGCGTCCCCGAAGAGCTTTTGGTGCGCGAAACGGCAAGGGCGCTGGTGGTGGATGCAGACCTGGTGCAGGAGGCCTTCACCAGCCTTTTGCAGCGCGATATGCTGCGCACGGAGGAAATGGGCGGTATGCGCCTTGTATACCCGGAATATCTTTACAGGGCGGAGGTGCAGACGGCACGCCGTCTTTTGGCCTTACGTGACCAGGCGAAGGCGATTACGCGCGTGAATGCGGACGAGGTTATTGCCAAATGGGAGCGTGACGCAGGCATTACCCTGGCCGAAGAACAGAGACAGGCCATTTACGCTTCGCTCGAGCATGGCGTCTTTGTGCTCACGGGCGGCCCCGGCACAGGCAAGACCACGGTCGTGAAGGGTATTTTGAACGTGCTGGAGCAGGCGGGCTGCCGCATTTTGCTGGCTGCGCCCACAGGACGTGCTGCGAGGCGCCTGGCAGAATCGGCAGGACATCCGGCGGCGACGGTTCACCGCCTGCTGGAATGTCAGCCCACGGGCGAGGGGCTGTGCTTTGCCAAGGATGACAGCGACCCCCTGGATGCCGAAGCGATTATTATTGACGAGGCCTCGATGCTGGATATTCAGCTGACCTACCATCTATTGAAGGCTGTGCCCGGTGGCTGCCGCCTCATCTTTGTCGGTGACGTGGACCAGCTGCCGAGCGTGGGGGCTGGGTCGGTGCTCAAGGATATGATCCGTTCGGGCAAAATGCCTGTAGTGCGCCTGGAAAACGTCTTTCGCCAGGCGGATGTGAGCCCCATTGTGCGCAACGCGCATAAAATCAACCGCGGGCAGATGCCTGAATTTACCGCAGGCGAAGGCAGCGAATTCGCATTGCAGGAATTTGCCGATGAACAGGCTGCGGCCGACTTTGTGGCGCGCACCTACGCACAGCTGACGGCCGGTGGTGACTGGCGGAGCGTACAGGTGCTGTCGCCTATGCACAAAAATCCCTGCGGTGTGCAGAACCTGAACAAACTGCTGCAGCAGTATATTAATCCGCCTGCGCCGAACAAGGCCGAGGCCAATATTCCCGGTAACGTTTTGCGTGTGGGTGATAAGGTGATGCAGATACGCAATAATTACGAAAAGGACGTATTTAACGGTGATATCGGCCGCGTCATCCGCATCGAAGGCAAAAACGTCGTGGTTGCCTTCCCGGAGCGCGCCGAGGGTGATTACGTCACCTACGCCCAGGGGGAGACCGAGGAGCTGCAGCTGGCCTACGCGATGAGCGTGCACAAGTCGCAGGGCAGCGAATATCCCTGCGTTATTTTGCTGATGGTGCCCAGCCATTATATTATGCTGCAGCGCAACCTTTTGTATACGGCCGTCACCAGGGCCAAGGAGAGAGTGCTGGTGGTTGGCAGCAAAAACGCCGTGCGCACCGCGGTGGAAAACGATAAGACCAAGCGCCGCTACAGCCTTTTGGCAGAGCGGCTGCAGGAAAGCAGCGAGGTGTTTTGATGCACAGCCTGTTGCGTGATTTTGCTTATTATGGCCGTGTGGCCAGGGAGCTTGTCTTTCCGCGGCGCTGCGCTGTATGTGCTGTCGCTATCGAAACAGGCTATGTGTGCGAAGCCTGCCGTAGGCAGTATCTGCTGCAGCGTGAGCTGCCGTGCGTGCCACGGGAGGAGTTTTTGGCAGGGCAGGCACCGCCGCTGCCGGGAGACGTGCTGCACAGCATTTTGCTTTTATATAAGTATGATGGCGTGTTTAAGGAGGCCCTGCACCGCATCAAGTTTGAGGCAGATGCCGGTCTACTGCCGCTTTTGCGCGAGGAGGCCGATTTGGCGCTGCCTGCTGCCAAGCTGCGCTGGCTGCAGCAGTTTGACGTGATTACCTGCGTGCCCACGTCCCAGCAAAGACGTGAGCAGCGTGGCTTTGACGTGCCTGAGGAGCTGTTCGGGCCTATTCTGGCGCAGCGCAGCGTGGGCGTGGAGGTGCTGCTGGAGCGCGTGCGTCATACGGCGCCGCTGTTCGAGCTGAAGCCGGACGAGCGGCGGCAGGAGCTGGCAGGCTGCTTTGCTGCTTTGCCGCATGTGAAGGTGGCAGGCAGACGTGTGCTTTTATGTGATGATATCTTCACCACGGGCAGCACGCTCACCGAGGCGGCGCAGGTGCTGCTGGCGGCGGGGGCGGCGCGGGTGTCGGCGCTGACGCTGTGTGCGGCGCAGGAAAATTGGGAGTGATTGTTTGGTGATTGATAAATTGCGCAGCACCTGGCGTGCTGAGCCTGTGTTGTGCGTGGCCGTGGCATTGGCTGCAGCAAGCAGTATTGGCAGCAGGCCGCAGCTGGCTTACATAGATTTTGACGTACTCTGCGTGCTGCTGTCCTTGATGCTGGTGCTGGCAGAGCTGAAGCAGATACGCTTTTTGGACTGGCTGGCGGTGGAGCTGGTCAACAGCTGCCGCAGCAAAAGGCAGCTGGAGCTGGTGCTTTTGAGCATCACCTATATCAGCTCCATGTTTGTGACTAACGATGTCGCCCTGCTGACCTTTGTGCCGCTGACGCTGGTCATTGGCAAAACCCTGCGGCTGGACATGGAACGCACAGTGATTTTGCAGACGCTGGCGGCCAACTTAGGCAGCATGCTTACGCCTGTGGGCAATCCGCAGAACCTGTTTTTGTACGCACATTTTTCCTACACCCCGGGACGCTTTTTTGCTGTGATGGCCCCTGCGGCGGCTGTTTCACTGGCATTTATTCTGCTGCTGTGGCTGCGGGGGAGGGAGGCGCCGCTGTCGCTTAGCCTGACGAGGCTGCAGCGGCCGCAGGCAGGCATATTGCTTGTTATGCTGCTGCTCCTGGCGGTGGATGTCGCTGCCGTGCTGCATTGGGTGGACAAGCTGGCGGCGCTGGTGCTGACGGTGGCTGTGGTTTTAGTCTGCGACAGGCGCAGGCTGCTGTGTGTGGATTACAGCCTATTGGCAACCTTTGCCGCCTTTTTTATTTTCATCGGCAACATTGCCCATAGCAGCGTGGTGGCCTTTTTGCAGCAGTCGCTGATGGGGACGCGCACGGGGACGTATGTGGCAGGTCTTGCCGCCAGCCAGTTCATCAGCAACGTGCCTGCTGCCATGCTGCTCGCAGGACTGACGCGGGAGGCAGATGCCTTGCTTTTGGGCGTCAATATTGGCGGACTGGGGACGATGATCGCCTCTATGGCCAGCGTCATCTCCTATAAGCTTTTTGCTGCTGAACATCCGACGCAGGCAGGACGGTACGTGCGGACGTTTTTATACTATAACTTTTTTGGCCTGTTTATTAATGGCGCGCTGGTGTGGCTGCTGCTGCTCACGTAAACTGCGTTAAGAAAACAGGTTGACTAACCAGCCTTGTTGGATTATAATAAAGCACATGAAGCAGCAGAGTGAGCTGCTGCTTGCATGAAAGGATTTTGCAAAAATGTTAGAGCTTGCACATAAGCTGGCAGACAGCGATGCCAAATTTTTTGGTGGCTGGGTTTTGGCCGGCGCAGAGGCACACATTCATAACGAAGCGGCGCAGCTGGAAAACAGGGTGCTGCTGGCCAAGGAGCGCAAGGCTATGATTCAGGTTTTGGGCACGGCGGCCGATGGCAGCGTAGCCAAGGAGCTGCGGGTATTTTTGGTGCTGCCGAAGCAGACGCCGGGAAGTAAGCCGCAGCCACAGCGTACACCTGCCGGCAAACTTGTGGCGCAGCACGTCTTCACAACGCAGGAGATTGCTGACTATGTTGCCTATACGGGAGACGAAAACATCATCCACAAGGGTGAGCATGCCATCGTCCCGGGACTGTGCATGGCGGCGTGGCTGCAGAGTGAGCTGCAGCTGTCGCAGCTGGACTGGCGCATCAGCTTTTTGTCACCTGTGCGCGCTGGTGATGCATTGAGCGTATATGCTGACGGCGGCGTGCTGGCAGGTTATGTGGGCGCTGTTAACGTTTTTGTAATCAAATAATGGTAAGGCTGGTGTAAATATGACTACTCAAAATCATAGTGCAAGTGTGAATAAAACCTCGGAGATGACCAAGATGGCGCTGATGGTGGCCATGAACTGCGTTTCTGCCTACATCATCATTCCCCTGCCGTTTTCGCTGTCACCGATCGCGTTGCAGACGATGATTGTAAATTTGACAGGCTATGTGCTGAATGTCAAGCAGGCCTTTATGACGATGCTAGTATATCTTTTGGTGGGTCTTGCAGGCGTGCCTGTTTTCACGGGTGGCAGTGCCGGCCCCGGCAAGCTGTTTGGTCCTACCGGCGGCTATTTGTTTGGCTTTTTGCTTACAGCTGTCTTTTTGGCCTACTTCAAGGGAGAAAAATACAGCTTCAGGCGTTATGCGCTTTTGGGCTGCATCATCGGCATTCCTTTGATTTATCTCCCCGGTGTTATCCAATTAAAGCTTTTGACCGGTATGCCCTGGGACAAGGCTATTATGACCGGCGCTCTGCCGTTTATTCCGCTGGATATCGTTAAGTGTCTGGCAGCTGCTGTCATCGCCGGACCTATCAACCGCATTTTTAGTAACAAATAATTTTTTAGGAGCTGTCGCCAAGGCTGCGATGGCTCCTTTTCGCAATATAGGAGTGAAAGCAATATGGAAGCTTATATTTTGGGCGGCCTGCGCAGCTACGTGGGCGTGGTAAACGGCATGTACCGCCACATTCCGGCCGAGCTTTTGGGAGCGGCGGTGCTGCGGCAGGTTATGGAAAAATATCAGGTGCAGCAGCCTGATTACATCATTGGCGGCAATGGCGTGGGCGCGGGTGGTAACATCACGCGCCTGATGGCGTTGGAGGCGGGGGTGGACGAGGCAGTGCCTGCCTTTACCGTGGACGTGCAATGTGGCAGCGGATTGGAAAGCATCGCAGTGGCAGCAGCTAAAATCCATAGCGGTGAGGCCGATGTCATTATCGCCGGTGGCTTCGAAAGCAGCTCCACACAGCCGCGCCGGGGCTATAACCCTAATAACCCTGACTACGCAGGCGACAGCTGGTACAGCGTGGCCAAGTTTATGCCAGGCATCCACCGTGAGACCGTGATGCTGGAGGGCGCGGAGCTGGCAGCTAAGCGCGAGGGGATAACCAAGGCGGAGCTGGATGCGTGGGTGCTGCGCAGCCACAGGCTGGCGACGCAGGCATGGGAGCAGGGGCTGCTGCGGGGTATTATCGCGCCTGTGTATGGCGCAACTAAGGACGAGGGCATCCGCCCGCGCATGAGCCAGCGGCTGTTGGACAGGCTGCCCAAGGTGCTGGCCGATGGCGAATTTATTACGGCGGCCAATTCCTGCCTGATTAACGACGGTGCTGCCTTCGTGGTGCTGTGCTCGGCAAAATATTTGGCAGAGCATGGCCTGAAGCCACAGGCGAAGGTGCTTGCCAGCACTGCCTGCGGCGGCGATCCCCTGGTGAGCCCGCGGACTGCCATCACCGTGCTGCAAAAGCTGTTGGCCCAAAATGGGCTGAGCGAAAACGATATAGATGATTTTGAGCTGAACGAGGCCTTTGCCGTGATCGACGTTCTCTTTGCTCGTAGCTTTGCGCAGAGCGTGGATAAATATAACGTATTTGGCGGCGCGCTGGCCTATGGGCATCCCTATGGCGCCAGTGGTGGTATCATCACGCTGCATCTGTTGGAAGCACTGCGCCAGAGGGGCGGACGTCTGGGAGCTGCCAGCGTGGCGGCTGCAGGCGGCGTGGGCACAGCACTTTTAGTAGAAAGATTATAACGGACGTAGGAGGATGCTTATGGACTACCTACAGCTTATCAAATCGCAGCCACAGGACAAGCTCGCCCTGGTGGAGGATGGCGACGAATATACCTATGCGCGCCTGGCGCAGGAGGCGCTAAAGCTGCGAGCGCAGAGCAGCTTTAACGAAAGAACAGTCTTTATCCACGAGGGGAGCATAGCGCGCCAGCTCATCAGCTTTTTGGCCTATAGCGGTACGCGCACGGTGCCTGTTATCGCCACCGAGGTGAGCAAGACGCAGCAGTTTGACTGCGTGGATATTCCTGCTGCTGCCTGCATGGGGGTTATGACCAGCGGCAGCACGGGCAAGAGCAAGCTTTTGTGGCGCAGCTACGACAGCTGGGCCAGCTTTTTTGGCGAGCAGAACCGTGTTTTTGGCGTGGATGCTGACACCGTGATTTTCTGCCAGGGCAGCCTGGCCTTTACCGGCAATTTGAATATTTATATGGGCGTGCTGGCTGCCGGCGCTACGCTGGTGGTGACGCTGCGCTTCCGCCCGCGCCACTGGCTGCAGCTGATGGAGCAGTATCAGGCCAACGCTATTTACCTTATTCCCTCTAAGCTGCTGCTTTTGCCCAAGTTTTTGCGTGCAGCGGATAGGCGCGTGCGCAGCATCATCAGCGGCTCGCAGAGCATGGGACGCACGGAGGCGCAGCGCCTGCTTGACGTGTTTCCCAACGCGGATATTACGCTGTATTACGGTGCCAGCGAGCTGAATTATATAACCTACGTCAAGGCGCAGGATATGACCGATGACCGCACGCTTATCGGCAGACCCTTTGCTGGCGTGCAGGTGAGCGTAAAAAATGAGGAGATATTCATTGATACGCCATATCATGTAGAAGGCGTGACGCTGCCCTTTTCGCTCAAGGACAGGGGGCGCCTGGACGCAGACGGCTGCCTGCACTTTTTGGGGCGCACGGATGATATCGTCAGCGTCAACGGTCTCAAGGTATCGACAGTGAAGGTGCGCGAGGCGCTGACGGCTATCGATAGCGTGGAGGAGGCAGCGGTGCTGTGCCAGCATGTGGACGATGCCGACGTGCTTACGGCCTTTGTGGCGGCAGGGCGGGAGTTTAGCAAGCAGGAGCTGGTGAAGCTTTTGCGTGGCGCGCTGTCTGATTACGAGCTGCCCAAGCAGTTTATCTTTCTGGAGCAGCTGCCGCATAACGAAAGCGGCAAGGTGGATAAGCTGGCCTTAAAAAAACTTTTGTAAAAAATGCAAAAAACACTTGCCAAACTGCTAAAGATGTGCTAATATATATACCTGTCAGACACCTGACATTGGCCCGGTGGTTCAGTTGGTTAGAATGCCGCCCTGTCACGGCGGAGGTCGTGGGTTCGAGTCCCATCCGGGTCGCCAATCTTTGCCTCGGTAGCTCAGTTGGTAGAGCAAAGGACTGAAAATCCTTGTGTCCACAGTTCGATTCTGTGCTGAGGCACCATTCCAAATGTAACACCTGCTATTGCGGGTGTTTTTTTGTTATATATGTCCCATCTTCACCATAATCAGCTTACGAGGAGTGTTATTATGTTTGAAAAATTCTTTCACGAAGTGACCGGTCCCTATATCTGGGGACTGATTCTGCTGCTATCGTTACGCGCTATTTATAGCTCAATCCGCAAAAATGATTATCCACATGCTGCAGCCTTCATCGTTGTGGCCATTGTCGCCGCGTTTATGGCAGCCAATTCGCTCGGTATGCTGCCACCGGCCATCGCCGAAATTTTTGCCTAAGTAAAAGCCACCTGCCAGGCGTCACACTGACGCCAACAGGTGGTTTTTTGCTTGCAAGTGCAGAATACAGCCACTGCTTTGCTCCAGGTTCATACAGGCAAGGTTTTTTTGCTCATCCCTGCTGCTCACCGTGACAGTGACAGCAGCTATTATCCGCATGCTGCATAGAGCATTCGGGACAGATGCCCTCGCCCTCCAAAAGCCTGCTGCCCCAGGCGTACATAGCCTGCAAAATCGGAAACAGGCTTGCTCCCAGCTCCGTCAGCGAATATTCCACCTTAGGCGGTACAACGGGATACACCCTGCGTGCAATCAGACCATCACGCTCCAGCTCACGCAGCTGCTGCGTCAGCATCTTGGGCGTAGCCTCGGGCACCAGGCGGCGCAGCTCGTTAAAGCGCAACACCTTGCCCGAAAGATGCCACAAAAGCAGTGCCTTGTATTTGCCGCCAATCAGCTGCAGCGTAGCTGCTACAGGACAGTTGGCATTAATATTTTCCTTCATTCCTTTCGCCTCCGCAGTACCTTTTTAGGTACTATATACCAAAATAGTGCATTCTTGAAATAAGGATAGCGTTTGTTATAATAATAGCAGACAACAAAGCCTTAGTCAATTTTATATAGAGGTAAACATGAAAGGAGCATCCATGAAAAAGGAATTATTAGATATTACCGGCATGAGCTGCAGTGCCTGCAGATCCCGTATCGAAAAGGTTGTTGGCAAAATGCAGGGCGTGGAACAGATTAACGTCAACCTGCTCACCAACAACGCCCATATAAGCTTTGACGAAAACGTTGTAGATGCAGCAGCCGTCATCGCCCGCATCGAAAAGCTGGGCTTTGGCGCCAGCGTACACGCACCCAGCAAGGCCGCCGCACCCGTGCAGCACGAGGATACTGCTGCCATAGAAACGGAAGAACTGCGCAAGCGCCTCGTCGGCTCCATCATCTTCGCCGGCCTGATTTTTTATCAGCACATGGGCCGTATGTGGGGCTGGCCGCTGCCGGCCTTCATCCTGGGACAGGAAAACGAGCTGATCAACGCCCTCATCCAAATGCTTTTGTGCATCCCTGTCGTTTTCATCGACCGCAAGTATTTTATCAACGGCGCACGCAACCTGCTAAACGGTGCTCCTAACATGGATTCGCTCATCTGCGTAGGCAGCGGTGCTGCCTTCATCTACGGCCTGTATTCCGTCTTTGGTATGGCCTACGCCTTTGGCCACAACCACCTGGAGCTGCTGCCTGGCTTTGCTGACGCGCTGTATTTTGAAGCCAGCGCCGTCATCCTGGCCCTGGTCACCGTGGGTAAGTTTATGGAAGCCCGCGCCAAGAGCCACACCTCTGACGCCATCAAGGCCTTGATGAACCTGGCTCCCAAAACCGCCCTGGTGGAGCGCCACGGCGTGCAGGGCGAAATCCCTGCTGCGGACGTTGTCACGGGTGATATTCTCATCGTCAAATCCGGTGCCGGCGTGCCGGTTGACGGCAAAATCATCGAAGGCAGCAGTGCCCTGGACGAAAGCGCCATCACCGGCGAAAGCCTGCCTGTGGATAAAACCGTAGGCGACACCGTTACCGGTGGCACCATCAACCAAAGCGGTTATTTTAAAATGGAAGCCACCGCAGTCGGTGCCAACACCACGCTGTCCAAAATTATCGACCTGGTGGACGAGGCCACCTCCTCCAAGGCTCCCATCGCCAAGCTGGCAGACAAGGTCAGCGGTTACTTCGTCCCTGCCGTCATCAGCATCGCCATCATCGCTGCCGCCATCTGGCTGGCGCTGGGCGCAAGCTGGCATTTTGCCATCACCATCGCTATTTCGGTGCTGGTTATCTCCTGCCCCTGCGCCCTGGGACTGGCAACGCCAACTGCCATCATGGTGGGCACGGGCCGCGGTGCCAAAAACGGCATTTTGATCAAATCCGCCACCGCGCTCGAAACAGCACACAAAATCGACACCGTAATTTTGGATAAAACAGGCACCGTCACCGCAGGCAGACCGGTAGTGACCGATGTTCTGCCCACAGACGGCAGCAGGGAGGAGCTGCTGGCCCTGGCTGCCGGCCTGGAGCAGCTCTCCGAGCATCCGCTGGCACAGGCCATAGTCAGCGCCGCCGCCGAGGCACAGCTGGAGCTCCCCGCCGCTGCGGACTACAAGCAAATCCCCGGGCAGGGACTTACGGCCACAGTCGCTGGCAGCACCTACGCCGGCGGCAACCTGAAGCTCATGCAGGCGCAGGGCGTGGATATAACCAGCCTGCAGGCGCAGCACGACGAGCTGGCCGCCTTGGGCAAAACGCCGCTGTACTTTGCCAGCGGCAGCAGGCTTTTGGGCTGCATCGCCGTTGCCGATACCGTAAAGCCCACCAGCAGGGAGGCTATTGCCCAGCTCAAGGCTATGGGCATCCGCGTCATCATGGTTACGGGCGATAACAAGGCCACTGCCGAAGCCATCCGCACCCAGGTCGGTCTTGACGAAGCCATCGCCCAAGTGCTGCCGCAGGACAAGGAGCAGGTAATCCGCCAGCTGCAGACAGCTGGTCACAGGGTAGCCATGGTAGGCGACGGCATCAACGACGCTCCCGCCCTGGCACGTGCCGACGTGGGCATCGCCATTGGCGCAGGCACCGATGTTGCCATCGATGCGGCCGATATGGTGCTCATCAAAAGTGATTTGCTAGATGTCTCCAAGGCCATCCGCCTCAGCCGCAGCGTCATGAAGAACATTAAAGAAAATCTTTTCTGGGCCTTTATCTACAATACCATCGGCATTCCCCTGGCAGCAGGAGCCTTTTACAGCAGCTTTGGCTGGCTGCTCAACCCGCTCATCGCTGCTGCCGCTATGAGCTGCAGCTCTGTTTCCGTTGTCACCAACGCCCTGCGTTTGCGCTTCACCAAGCTGTAACGCAGCTCACCGCCTGACGGGTGCACGCCCTGCAGGCAATATATATACAAAGGAGAGATTTATTATGACTAAAACTATTTCTATCACAGGCATGCACTGCCAGCATTGCGTATCCGCAGTTGAGGACGCCCTGTACGCCGTAGCAGGCGTAAGCTATGTAGAGGTTTCTCTGGAAAAAAATAACGCCGTCGTTGAAGGCGAGGGTCTGGACGACGCTGCCTTGAAGGCCGCTGTGGAAGACACCGGCTTTGACGTAAGCGCAGTAAAATAAGCACCCAAGCAAAAACCTCCCCGTCTGCCATTATATTGGTAGCAGGGAGGTTTTGTATTTTCATTTGCCCTAATATTTATTACCTAAATTCACTGTACAACTGATTAATCTTCATATCTAAATACTCATTATGAGAAAGCGTTCCTTCACGCTGCAGCTCTACTATCTTATCTAATGCATTAACATAAAACCAAGTGTCAATCGGCAGCAAACTGGAAAGAAACATATAAACCAAATAAACCAGGATACAAAAATACCATGCTAGGTCAAATACTTGGCTAACGCAATACATGGTTATAAACGGCGTAACATACGAAATTGCAAACCATGACGGTAAAATAAGCTTTCTGAAATCAATGCCCATGTCAAACATACGACTAATGTCTAATGCCGCCCTTTGCTTTTGAAACATAAAAATTTCTAAAAGCACACTCACGATCAACAAAATAATAAACAAAGCAATTCCCTCCTGTCCAAATTTATCCTGCCGCCCGTCGCTTTGAAAGCGACCACCTACAGCATAAAATTTGTTATAATATAAATTGACAATTTAGTTACCAAAACAAACGATAGGAGATGCATCATGATCGACCCAATAATCAAACAAAAGCTGGAGTTCTACCTGCGAGCCCACTACAGTAAAGAGCAAAAGGAAGAAAGGCTCTACTGCCGCCAAGTCAATTACAGCATCCACCCTTCGTCCAAAAAACAGGAGGAACACCCACCCAAGCCCAAGGAAGCAGAAAATAATAACTCCGCCCTTAACGAAAAAATTCCCCTTGATGATACCGCTCCTTCCAAGGAAACTAAAGACGATAAAAATCCTGCTAAAACGCCGGCAGCACCCACACCTAAATCAGCGCAAATACTTGCGATCAAAAAGAAGTACAATGAGCTGGTACCGACAGAATACAGAATCATGATTTTGCAACTACAAAATTACTTAGCAGCTAAATTTATCCCTAAAACCTTTTCTAAGCAGCTTTTGCATCTGATAAAGGAAAAAGAACTGAACGAAATCGACGTCTATAAAGCCGCCAACATCGACCGCAAGCTGTTTTCTAAAATCCGCCGTTCAAGCTATCATCCCAGCCGCAAAACTGCCATCGCACTCATCCTTGCGGCACATCTATCATATGCGGAAGCTGTTGCTCTGCTGCAACTTGCAGGCTATTCCCTTTCCAATTACGAAAAAGCAGACGTCATTATTGAGTTTTGTATAACAAATAAAATCTACGACCTTATGCTGGTCAATGAGCTGCTACAGGAATACGCTGATACAAGTCTTTAATCATAGTATAGCATTTATTATTAACAAGGTGGTCGCTTTCAAAGCGACAATATAAAACTCCCCGCTCCTACTGTCAAATACACAGTAAGAACGGGGAGTTTGCATATGGTTTTTAATGCACCAGCCACATATAAAAGGGAATTGCGATTACTGCCAGCAGCGTGCTCACGGCAGTCAGCATGGCTGCATATTTATAGTCACCGCCATAGCTTTTGGCCACAATCGCCGTATTCGTCATCGCAGGCATGGCCGCCATAATCACAAACACCTTCTCCATCATCGGGTCCAGATGAAAGAACGGCACAAGCAAAAACACTATCCACGGACAAATCATATAGCGTCCCAGCATCGCCACCACCAGCTCCTTGCCCAGAGCAATTTCCTGCCAGTTGGTTTTGCTCATCGCGATGCCGATAAACAGCATCGCCAGCGGCGTCGTCATACTGCCAAGATAACGGAAGGATTTAAAGAGCGGCTCCGGCAGCTGCAGCTCCAGCAGCACCATCACCACGCCCAAAATAAAGCCCATAAGCGGCGGCGACATAATGCTTTTGAGCGTTTTGCGGCTGAAAAGCGGCGCCTCCGCGCCACTGCCAACGGCCAAATCATGCATGCCTATGGTCCAAAAGAGCGTTGTGTTCACCATATAATATATCATAATGTAGGGCGCACCCTCATCACCAAAAAGCGCGATGCCCAAGGGCAGACCGATAAAGATGGTGTTAGAAAAGCTGACGCAGATCGAAAATATTCCCTGATGTTCATGCGGTACGCCCGTGATGCGCCCCAGCAGCCTGCTGATAGCATAGCCGGCCAGCATGGATAACAGCGGCACAATCAGGCCATGCGAAAGCGTAATCAGCTGGTCATGCTTAAACTGACTCAAAATATTGGTCATCATATAGGTTGGCAGACACACGTAGTTTACCAGACGCGAAATCAGCGCCACGCTGTCCTCACTAAACCAATGCCTGCGCTCCAGGCAAAAGCCGACGGCGATCATAAGCATCACCGTCACAACGCCGTTTAGGGCGTGCAAAACTATTTCCATCTTTTATCCCTCATTTGCTACGAAAAAAATCCCACCGGAGCAGCTGCTGCCCCGGCAGGCCTTGTAAGCTTAGTGCTTGCTCTTTTTTATCTCTTCCAGTTTGTTTTTCATCCAGTCAATCATGGCCACCTTGCCAAATTCATGCCAGGTTGCGCACTCGGTATTTTTGGCGATATATTCGTTCCATTTATCCTGATTAACGTTTTCTACCTCCATCAGGTTCATGATGCCAAAGTCGCTACGCCAGATAATCTCATCCAT
>CAVKMV010000027.1:0-20344 GCA_963657675.1 Ruminococcus intestinalis | reverse complement strand
TGCTGCTGCCCTTGACGTATTCGCCTGCCACGCCAAAGATCCAGTTGTTGCCGACGCTGCTATCGTAGCCAAATTCTACGCCGTTATACTTAACCTTGGCATCGCCGCCGCCCAGGCCATCGGTCGTCAGGCGGCCGCCCACGTACTTGGCCCACACGTTTTCGTCCTTGGCGTTGGCGTCATGCAAAGTGCGGATGTCGCCCAGGCGTTCGTGCAGCGTCTCATCTGCGCCAAAGAGGCTTACAGCCATTGCTGCCGCCGCCTTGTTGGCATCGCTGGCAGCCTTGGGCGCGCTGCTGGCTGCTGCCTTGGTTGCAACCTTGGTCAGCTGCAAGCCCTTGTCATTCTTTTCGGCCTTGAGATCGTATTCATAGGACCACACGCCGTTGTCATAGGCAGCCTTGACAGCACCAACCTTTATGGAGTCGGCAATTTTAGCGTTAGTAGCAGCCTTGCTGCCGTCACCAGTGTCAGCAGCAGCTGCAGCACCGCCGGCAGCTTCGTCAGCATCCGCCACAGCGATTACGGTAATAACGCCGGCGTCGTCCTTGCCAAAGCCCTTGCCGTCAAATTCTGTTTTATCCGCATTATAGCCTGCGCCGTCCTTGGTGCCGTTGTAGCCTGTCTTCATGCCCTCGTCAAAGACGTTGATGTTGACAGTGGGTTCATGAAAGACGCCGCTAGCATAGGCATAAACATGGCCGCCGTTGACGATAATGCGGTCGCCCACGTCGCCGGCAAGGCTGTTGCTGCGGATAAAGAGCGTGTTGTCACCATCAAAATACAGGTCCTTGCCAACCTCGATACGGCGGAAGCTTGTATTTGCAGGATTGCTTGTAATGCCCAGATAGCTGTCGCCGGCATCAGCGTCATCATAAAAACGGATTTCGCTGTCCGCTAAGTCAGCATATTTGCTAATCTTCAGGCTTTCGGCGTTTCCCATCAGGGATAATACCGCTTTATCGCTGATATTACCGCCAACAGTCAAGCTTCCGCCCCTCGGGCCGCCGATGACTGCATCGACGACGTTCACCTCGGTGTCGCTAAGCAGGCGTAGCACGGAGGCCTTATTATCGGACACGATTTCAGCATCACCACCAAGCTTTATGCTATTTTTGCCTGCATCCAGGGTGATAACGGAATCACTGGCATACAGTGCGCCTTCGTTGTCGTCTCCACCTTTAACCGCATGCCAGGCAACAAACTGTATGCCTCCGTCCGCCTTTACGTTCAGCTCGCTGTTGTCCAGCAGCACGCCGACAGTATAGGATGCTTCGCCGCCATTATCGCTATCACTTTCAACGTATTGCGAGGAAAAAAGGTTAAAATTACCTGCAGTATTAACATTAATCTTTGAATTGGCGGCATCAAGGCCAATCACCTGGATGCCCTCTGTTTCTCCATCCTCCGGCAGATTTTGTGCGCGCCCTCCGGCGTTAATAAGTACGTCTGCAGTAGCATTAATATCCAGGCTGTGGTTTGTCAGCTTCAAGCCCTCTGCTATGCTGCCGGCCCTGCCACTGGCAGTGGCGCTGGTCCCCACGGATAATTTTTCTGCATTAATAGTGGTTGTGCCATCGGACAAAAGCAGGCCCGTAGCCACCGCACCTGCGCCATTGAATCTATCATTAGCAGTAGCTTCCACCCATAAATTACCTGCGACATTATAAATAATATGACTGTTATCCTCCTGCACACCGACAGCAATACAAGCACTGCCGTCAGCTGCGCCGCTAGCAGCACTCCTCTCTTTGGATGCACGTGCAGCAATACGCAAGCCTGTTATATTTTCATACGCATCCTCTTCTGCGGCGTTGCCCACCACCGTTAGCGTACTGTCTGCAAGCTTCAGGGCTGTGGCCTGCGACGCACCGGCTACGCCATCACTGCCGGCAGTTTTGCCGCTGCCGCCGCCTGCGCCTGCAACTGCTGCCGCCCCAATAAGACCACTGGTCAGCGTGCCGCTAGAGCCTGTAATAGCCACCGCCGTGGCAGCAGCGTTGCCACCATTGCCGCCTGCGCCGCCTATGCCTGCGCCCTCAGCACCAGCTTCTGAGGCAGTGCTGTCACCGCCATAGCCGCCATCGCCTGCATCGGCCACTGCAATAATTCCTGCCACACTAACATCCACATTGGCAGAGCCGGCCAGCTGCAGGGCCTGCGCCGTAGCATTGCCACCCTTGCCGCCGTTACCGCCATATGATGCAGTATCCCTGCCTGTATTGCCGCCATAGCCGCCATCGCCTGCATCCGCATGCACAGCCAGCGTGCCGGCTGTTACGTGCAGGCCATCACCTGCAGTGACTGCAATGCCACCGGCAACAGCAGCGCCGCCTGCGCCACCGTTGCCGCCCCTGGCGATGCAGGAGGTCGTACTCTCACCACCATCGCCACCAGCAAATGCAGATGCTTCAACCTCCACATTGTCAAGAGTAGCAGTCAGGCCGGTGCTGCCATTTGCCTGCAAAAAATTGGCTGTGGCGCTACCGCCATCGCCACCTGCGGCACCATTGCCACCAGAGACTGTGCTAGTGAAGCCAACACCGCCAGTGCCACCGGCGCCTGACTCCGCATAAATCTTCAGCTCCTTGTCGGCACTCACCTGCACATTCGCGCCTGCTCCCAGCAGCACGCCGCTAGCCACGGCACTGCCACCGGCGCCGCCTGCAGCACCGTTGACGAGGGCAGCGCCATCACCACCATAGCCGCCATCCCTTGCGTATGCAGTAATACCACCCACAAAGATATTGGCGTCACTCAGGCCCTTGGCCCTGGCATCCAGTCCCCAAGCGGTAACGCTGCCGCCCTTGCCGCCGGGCGTAGCAGCTGTGAACGGATCGCTGTCGTCAGCATCCGTGCCGTCTTGATTGGCATTGCCTGCAACAACCAGCACCTTACTAAAATCATAATCCCTGCCGTTGATGACGGAGCCTGCAATTTTTTCGCTGTATTTGGCAGTGAAGATATCAGTGCCGTTATCGCCGTCACCCTCCTCGTGCAAAGCCTGGTAGGCTTCATAGGTGATGGGGTTTTGTTCGCTACCCCAGTTCTGCCCGCTGCTTTCACTTGCGCTCGCGCTCATCACATAGGACGTTCCCATAACTGCCAGCGTTACTGCCAGTGCCAGTCTTGCCGCTTTTCCCTGTGCATACTTTTTCATAGCTCTTCCTCCTTAACATCATACCCATTGTCCGCAACAGCACCAAAAGGCAAAGCACCCGGCGTCTGCGCTATTAACATATACCCTTAGTATAGCATTATTTGCAGCTGTTGCACAGCAGTCAGATGCACTAATTGTGTAACAATTGCTACTTTTTCGGCTAACATAATTTTTCTTTGCGTTGCCTGCTAAACCGTATGCTTTGCACCCTCCGCGCACAGCAAAGCCCCCTGCGATGTAGCTGTACACGCAGGGGGCTTGGGAATAATATATATTTTTTATTTTTGCTTATTCAACCGTCACGCTCTTAGCCAGGTTACGCGGCTTATCCACGTCACAGCCACGGGTGAGGGCCGCATAATAGGCCAAAAGCTGCAGCGGCAGCACAGCCATAAGCGGCGCCAGATATTTATCCGTCCTGGGAATGTAGATAACGTGATCCGCATATTTGGCCAGGGAGGTATCGCCCTCAAAGCCAATGGCGATGACCACTGCCTCGCGCGCCTTAACCTCCTGCAGGTTGCTCACGGTCTTGTCATATACGTCCATCTGCGTAGCCAGCACGATTACGGGCACGCCTGCGACGATCAGCGCCAGCGTGCCATGCTTCAGCTCGCCTGCGGCATAGGCCTCGGCATGAATGTACGAAATCTCCTTCAGCTTGAGCGCGCCCTCCAGCGCCACGGCGTAATCCAGGCTGCGTCCCAAAAAGAAGGCGTCCTCGCTGCTGCCGTACTCACGGGCGAACACCTTGATCTGGTCCACGTTCTCCAGCATCTGGTGAATCTGCTCCGGCACGAAGGTGAGGCCGTGCACCAGCTCCCTGGCGCGCTCCTTGCCCAGGCTGCCGCGCAGGCGGCCCACGTAAATTGCCAGCATCAGCATCGCCAAAAGCTGCGTCGTATATGCCTTAGTCGAAGCAACGGCGATCTCCGGTCCGGCGTAGGTATAAACCACCTGGTCCGCCTCACGCGCGATGGAGCTGCCCACGACGTTGGTGACTGCCAGCGTGCGTGCGCCCAGGCGCTTGGCCTCGCGCAGTGCTGCCAGGGTGTCGCTGGTTTCGCCGCTCTGGCTGATGACGATGGTCAGGCTGCTGCCATCCACCAGCGGGTCGCGGTAACGGAACTCACTGGCGATATCCACCTCCACCGGCACGCGCGCCAGCTGCTCCAGATAATATTTGCCCACGATGCCTGCATGATAGGCCGTGCCGCAGGCCACAATAAAGATTTTGTTGATGCCGCCCAGCTCCTCGGCCGTCCAGTTCAGCTCGGGGAAGGCGATGGTTTCGCTCTCGCTGTCCACACGGCTGGTCATGGTGTCGCGCATAGCCTTGGGCTGCTCGTAAATTTCCTTCAGCATAAAATGCTCAAAGCCGCCCTTTTCGGCAGCCTCGGCGTTCCAGTTAACCTCAAACACCTTCTTGCTGATGGGGGTGCCGTTAATATCCTGCACCCACACGCCGTCAGCCGTCACGGTTGCCACCTCGCCATCGCTCATGATAAAGGTGCGGCGGGTGTGGTTAATAATAGCGGGGATGTCGGACGCGATAAAGTTTTCGCCCTCGCCCAGGCCGATAACCAGCGGGTTATCCTTCTTCGTGCAGATGATTTTGTCAGGCTCGTATTCGCACATAAATACCAGGCTGTACGAGCCCTTGATAACGTGCAGCACCTTCTTGACGGTTTCCTCAAAGTCCCCGTCATACATATCTGCCAAAAGGTGTGCCACCACCTCGGTATCGGTTTCGGATACGAAGGTGTGACCCTTGGCGATCAGCTCCTCCTTCAGCTTGAGGTAGTTTTCAATGATGCCGTTGTGTACGACCACAAACTTACCTGTGCTGTCGGTATGCGGGTGCGCGTTGCGGTCCGACGGACGACCATGGGTCGCCCAGCGCGTATGGCCAATGCCCACGTTGCCCACAGGCATGTTGCCTGCCAGCTTCTGCCGCAGCGCGTCCAGGCGGCCGACGCACTTATCCACGCGGATTTTGCCGTTTTCATAAACAGCGATGCCCGCAGAATCATAGCCGCGGTATTCCAGCTTGCTCATGCCGTCGAGCAAAAAGGGAGCGGCCTGGTTGCTACCGATGTAGCCAACAATTCCACACATAATGTTCCTCCTTGTGCGCGCTGCGCAGCGGCCGGCCCCTGCCGCCGCCACCGGCGCACCATAAAATTTTCGCCCTTTCTGCCGCCGTGCTTTTCTCCCCCCTGTTACCAAAGGGCTTTGTACACAGCTTGCGGCCCGCAGCCAACCGTGGGGCATCCGCTGACTAATCGATAACCCCATTCCTCGTCCACCACAAGCGTGGTGCATGCGCTCTCATCACCTCTGCCTGATACAGAAAATGCGCCGCACAGGCAGGCTAAGCCCATGCGGCACATCCTTGTGACTATTTTTATTTTACAATAAGCTGACCCTTTGGTCAAGCAAACAAGCTGTAAACTAAATGCCGGGGCGCAAAATACTTACGCCAGCTCCCTGGTCACCACATCAGCAATCGCGCCGGCAATCTGCTCCAGGCGCTCCTGCTTCGGACCCTCGGCCATAATGCGGATCAAAGGCTCGGTGCCGCTGGCACGCACCAAAATCTGGCCGTTCTCACCCAGCTCGTCCTGATACTTTTTGATCACCTCGGCGATAGCGGCCTTTTCCTGCCAGCCGTTTTTGTCCTTAACACGCACGTTCAAAAGCACCTGCGGGAACTTGGTCATCACGCTGCCCATCTCCGAAAGCGTCTTGTTGTTGCGCACCATAGCACACAAAAGCTGCACCGCCGTCAAAATACCGTCGCCTGTCTTGGCGAATTCCGAAAAGATAATATGACCGGACTGCTCGCCGCCGATGGAATAGTTGTGCTTGAGCATCTCCTCCAAAACGTAGCGGTCGCCGACAGCGGTCTTGACCGTCTTGCCGCCGTGTGCCTTCATTGCCTGGTGCAGGCCCACGTTGCTCATCACGGTGGTCACCAGCATGTTGTCCTGCAGCTTGCCGCGCTTCAAAAGCTCCAGCGCGCAGATAAGCATAATCTGGTCGCCGTCTAATGTAGCGCCGTTTTCGTCTACTGCCAGGCAGCGGTCAGCATCGCCGTCATTGGCAATGCCCACGTCCGCACCACATTCCACAACCTTCTTCTGCAAGGCCTCCAGGTGGGTGGAGCCGCAGCCGTTGTTAATGTTAATGCCGTTAGGCTCGTTAAAGATGGCGATAACCTCTGCGCCCAGGCTGCGCAGGATTACAGGCGCGATGGCGCTGTTGGCACCGTTAGAGCAGTCCATAACAATCTTCAGACCGTTAAGCTTGGCGTAGGCAGTGCCGATAATATGCTTAATATAAAGCTCCGACAGGTTCTTTTCGTAAATAATGCTGCCCACGCTGCTGCCGCGTACTGCCTTGGTGTAGTCGATAGGCGCAGCCACGATAGCCGCAATTTCGTCCTCCACCGCGTCAGGCAGCTTGTGACCGGTCTGCGAAAAGAACTTGATGCCGTTATCCTCAAACGGATTGTGCGATGCCGAAATCACCACGCCGGCGTTGGCCTTAACCTCGCTCGTGAGGAAGGATACAGCAGGTGTAGGCATTACGCCCAAAAGGTGGGCGTTACCGCCGGCGCTGCAAATGCCTGCAGCCAGGGCGCTTTCCAGCATCTGGCCGCTGCGGCGGGTGTCCCTGCCGATGATGATTTTGGGGCAGGCAACCTCCCTGCCAAAGTATTTTGCCGCAGCATAGCCCAGCTTAAAGGCCAGCTCCGGGGTGAGCTCTACGTTCGCGACGCCGCGAACGCCGTCAGTACCAAATAGTCTTGCCATGTTAAGGACCTCCTAAGGATTATGTGTATTTGTTATGTATGTGCTGAATTGAGCAATTATATTATCGCCAAGGCAACATAAAAATTTTCGGGAATGAGCAATTGGAAGTACAGAAATGCTGCGACTGTTTGAGCGATAAGCTTTTTACTACAGAAGCACTCTTATGGCATAGCGCGAGTTTCGCAGTATTTCGTCGTACTTCCTTGCGAAATTACCGTTAAAAAATTTTTCGTTGCAAGGCGATATATAATTGCGAATATCAGGTAGCTTACACAGGTGCGAAGCGCTGCATGATTGCCTGCGCTACATGGTAGCCGTCAAGTGCGGCGCTCATGATGCCGCCGGCATACCCTGCTCCTTCGCCGCAGGGATACAGCAAGTCGTGCGTCACCGACACCAGGCTGCTCCTGTCACGCTCAATCCGCACCGGCGCCGACGTACGCGTCTCCACGCCCGTCAGCAGCGCACCGCCATCCGCATAGCCTGCCAGCTTACGCCCAAAGGCCGCAATGCCCTCGCGCAGGGTGTTCGTGACATACGCAGGCAGCACGTCATCCAGGCTGCACGCCGTCAGCCCCGGCCTGTACGTTGGTCGCACCAGGCAGTCCAGCGCAGGCGTGCTGCGCCTAAAAAAGCTGTCCAGGTTCTGCGCCGGCGCATAATAGCTGCTGCCTGCCGCCGCATAGGCCAGGCGCTCATACTGACGCTGAAACTCCACGCCTGCCAGCGCACCCGCGCCAAAATCACGCTCATCCACATTCACCACCAGCGCGCTGTTGGCAACGCCGCTGTCACGCCTGTACAAACTCATGCCGTTAACAACCACGCCGCCCGCCTCGGACGCAGCAGCGACCACCTGGCCGCCCGGGCACATGCAAAAGGAATAAGCAGTGCGCGTCCTGTCCGCCGTGTGATGCACCAAGGCGTAATCGGCCGCGCCCAAAAGCGGGTGGCCGGCAAAGCTACCGTACTGCGCCCTGTCAATCAGCTCCTGCGGATGCTCTATCCGCACACCGATAGCAAAGGGCTTAGCAACTATGCCCACGCCCCGCCGCGCCAGCATAGCATAGGTATCACGCGCGCTGTGGCCGCAGGCCAGCACCACTGCCCCCGCCGCTATCGTTTCGCCGTCTGCCAGCACCACGCCCTGCACCCGGCCGTTTTTAATCACCAAATCCTGCACATGCGCATTATAGCGCACGCTGCCGCCCAGCTCGCCAATGCGGCGGCTCAGGCCCTGCACCATTGTGCGCAGCTTGTCCGTCCCCACATGCGGCTTATGCTCGTACAAAATATTGCCCGGTGCGCCCGCAGCCACAAAAAGCTGCAAAATATGCGCCATCATCGGGTCGCTTACGCGCGTCGTCAGCTTGCCGTCCGAAAACGTGCCTGCGCCGCCCTCGCCAAACTGCACATTGCTCGCAGGGTCAAACTCCCCCGTCTGCCAAAAGTGCTGCACATCCTGCTCACGCTGCGCCACGCACCTGCCGCGCTCCAGCAAAAGCGGCCTGTAGCCATACTGCGCCAGCTCCAGTGCCGCCAAAAGGCCCGCCGGCCCTGCGCCAATCACCACAGGCGGCGCAGCCAATGGCAGCGTCCCCAGCTCCGGCTGCGGCAAGGGCTGCTGCACAAATTTGCTTATATCACGGTCTGCCAACAGGCGCTTCGCCTGCCTGGCATTGGCATCCACCTCCGCCAGCACGTGATAATTCAGGCAGACATCGCTCTTTTTGCGTGCGTCCACAGCCTTGCGCACAACCTGTACGCTCCCCAGCATTTCCCTGGAAATACCTGCCTTTTTGCACACAGCCTGCTCCAGGCTCTGCTCACGCGCCAGGCTGATACGCACGTTATTTATCTTCAGCTTCATCTAAAATCTAATTCCGCCTTTCCACAGAAAATTTTATCTGCACCGTGCGGACCTCGGGGATCACCTTCTCAGGCAGGTCAAGCTCGGCAGCCACCACGCTGCTGCCGTCCAGGCTGCTGACATCCACAGGCTTCGTCTTTACATCCTTCAAATCCTTCAGCACAGACGGCGGTGCCGTAATGTGAATGCTTGCCGGCACAAGCTCCGTCTTGGTAACAACCACGCCGTCAGGCAAAGTACCGCTCAGCACCAGCTTCACCGGCAGATCGGTGGAATGCATCTGGCTCACCATCGTCGCCTCCACCAAAACGCGCTCAGGGATAATCTTCATATTAGGAATGTCGTAGCCGTCATCGCTCACGGCCACCAGCTCGCTTTCCGTCTGAAAAGCACCCGTGCGCTCCGTAACGTCGACAGGGGCCACCACGCGGTTCACCTTGTCAATGCGGTGCGTAGCGCCGCGCACTATAACGTGCTCCGGCGTAATCGTGCTGTTGCCCAGCGTCATATCACCCGTCACAGCGCCCACGATGCGCGTCGTCACAGGCACCTGCTTTTCGCTCACCGTATCCACATACACCGACACGTCCTTAGGCGTAACGCTCACAACCTCGCCCCCGGAATAGGTGACAGTGACAGGCAGGCTCTGCTGCCCCTCGGTCACGTTCTTGAGGTTAACCGAAGCACTCACCAGACCGTCAATATTATCGCCGCTCAGCTGCGTGCGCGCCCCGCGCACCTTCACCAAGATCTTGTCAGGCGCGTTAAACACCATCATATTATTGGGCAGATTTACCTGCTGCAGGCGCACCTCCACGCTGCGCTCGATAATCGGGTTTTGGTCCGTCATCACATAAACCCACAGGCCGCAGGCCACCAGCAGGCAGATAATGCGCGCCAGCAAATTTTCCTTGCGCGCCAGCCTTTGCAAAAATCTCATTTCTTCTCACCGCCCCACAAGCCCTTAAGCTTTTCCACCAAGGAATTCTTGACTGCGGCATGCGGCTTAAAGATGGCCGTCCGCAGAACATCCTTCACGTCATCCACCGTCAAATAACGCATGAGCTCGCCATTGCGGGCGATAGAAATCGTGCCCGTCTCCTCGCTCACCACCAGCACCATCGCGTCCGACTGCTCGGACATACCGATGGCGGCACGGTGACGTGTGCCCAGCTCCTGGCTGAGGTTGCGGTTTTCCGTCAGCGGCAGCAGGCAGCAGGCAGCGACGATGCGTTTGCCGCGGATAATAACGGCGCCGTCGTGCAGGGGCGTATCCTTCACGAAAATATTCTGGATAAGGCCGCTGCTCACCAGGCCGTCAACCGGTACGCCTGTTTCAATGCGCTCCGCCAGGCCCGTAGCACGCTCAAACACCATCAGCGCGCCAACCTTGTTCTTGCTCATCACCTTGGTGGCGTGAGCCACGGAATCGAGCATCTCCTCCAGCTCCTGCGCATCCAGCTCGCTGCTTTTGTGAAACAGCTTGCCGCGGCCAATCTGCTCCAGCGCGCGCCGCAGCTCCGGCTGAAAGACGACAGGCAGCGCCACCATAATCACCGTCATGCTCTTTTCCAGCAGCCAGCTGATAACATGCAGATTCAGCCAGCGGCAGATCACCATAAACACCACCAGCACCATCAGGCCCTTGCCCAGGGTGGCAGCGCGGGTATTTTTCAGCATCAGGTACAAACGATAAAGAAAATAGGCAACCACGACAATATCAATGATATCCAAAATACCAATTGTCGACAGCAGGCCTTGCAGCTGAATCATCACATCTATCACCTACTCAAATCACAAAAATCTATCTCGTCGACGGCGTACCTTTAGTACGTCTAGGAGCTAACGCAACGCAGACGGGTGCTTATCGGCGATTTGTATATTAGTCCATCTTCAATATAGCCATAAAAGCCTCCTGCGGCAGCTCCACGCTTCCCACCTGCTTCATGCGCTTTTTGCCCTCCTTCTGCTTTTCCAGCAGCTTGCGCTTACGGCTGATGTCGCCGCCATAGCACTTGGCAAGCACGTCCTTGCGCATAGCACGCACGTTCTCGCGGGCAATGACCTTGTTGCCGATAGCGGCCTGCACCGGGATCTCGAACATCTGACGCGGAATCAGGCTGCGCAGCTTTTCTACCAGCTGACGTCCGCGCACGGTGGCGTTTTCCTTATGCACAATGGCCGAAAGCGCATCCACAGGCTCGCCGTTCAGGAGGATATCCACCTTCACCAGGTTGGAATAGCGATAGCCGCTCAGCTCGTAATCCAGCGAAGCATAGCCACGGGTGGCCGATTTCAGGCGGTCAAAATAATCAAAAATAATCTCGCTCAGCGGCAGGGCGTAATGAATCATAACGCGCGTATCGTCTAAGTATGTCATGTTGTCATATTCGCCGCGCTTTTCCTGGCTCAGCTCCATCACCGCGCCCACATAGTCCTTGGGTACGATAATCGTTGCATTCACATAAGGCTCCTCCACGTGGTCAATAACGGTCGGGTCAGGAAAGAGCGAAGGGTTATCCACCATCTCCACCTCGCCGTTAGTGCGGAACACCTCGTAAATTACGTTGGGCGCAGTGGTGATCAGGCTCAGGTTATATTCACGCTCCAGGCGCTCCTTGATAACGTCCATATGCAAAAGGCCCAAAAAGCCGCAGCGGAAGCCAAAGCCCAACGCAGTGGAGGTTTCAGGCTCAAACACCAGCGAAGCATCGTTAAGCTGCAGCTTTTCCAGGGCATCGCGCAGATTGTCGTAATCCGAATTTTCGACCGGGTACAGACCGCAATACACCATAGGCGTAGCCTTGCGGTAGCCTGGCAGCGCCTGCGGGGCGGGGTTAGCGGCGTCCGTCACGGTATCGCCCACGCGCGCATCCTTCACGTTCTTGATGCTGGCAGCAAAAAAGCCTACCTGGCCCTCCTCCAGCTCGTCCACGTTCACAATGCCGGGCTTAAAGTAGCCCACCTCGGTAACGTCAAATTCCGCACCCGTCGCCATCATGCGGATCTTCATACCCTTGCGCAGACGTCCCTCCATCACGCGCACATACAGCACTACGCCCTTGTAGGCATCAAACTTGGAGTCAAACACCAGCGCCTTGAGCGGTGCGGCAGCATCTCCCTCGGGCGCAGGCACGCGTGCCACAATCGCCTCCAGCACGTCCTCAATGCCCAGGCCGGTCTTGGCACTGCACAAAACAGCGTCCGAGGCGTCAATCCCGATAACGTCCTCAATTTCCTTTTTGACGTGCTCAGGGTCGGCACTTGGCAGGTCAATTTTATTGATAACGGGAATAATCTCCAAATCGTTATCCAGCGCCAGGTACACGTTCGCCAGCGTCTGCGCCTCAATGCCCTGGGTAGCGTCAATCACCAGCAGCGCGCCCTCGCAGGCAGCCAGCGCGCGCGACACCTCATAGGTAAAATCGACGTGGCCGGGCGTATCAATAAAGTTGAGCATATATTCCTCGCCGTTGCGCGCCTTGTAGATGCTGCGCACGGCCTGCGCCTTGATGGTGATGCCGCGCTCACGCTCCAAATCCATGGAATCCAGAATCTGGTCCTCCATCTCGCGCTTGGTAAGGGTTCCTGTATATTCAATCAGCCTGTCTGCTAAGGTAGACTTGCCATGATCTATATGGGCGATAATAGAAAAATTGCGGATGTGATCTTGTTCAATCATAAAATTTCCGTCCTGCTCCTTCGTAAAATATCTTGTTTAAGGCCGGCACTGGCGCCCTGCCTAATTTATTTGTACCAAATATTATACCATTTATCCGTTAAGGCTGTAAACTAAAAAGAGACGGCCTCCACCGTCTCTTTTAGTAGCTGCTTATTTCAGCTTGTTGTCTTCATACTCCAGGCGCTTGTAATAGCTGTAAACTAAAAGAGACGGCCTCCACCGTCTCTTTTAGTAGCTGCTTATTTCAGCTTATTATCCTCATATTCCACGCACTTATAGTAATGGTCGATTTTATAATTGAGCTTATCAAGCGTTTCCTGCATCTGCTGCATACGCTCCAGCAGCTTGGCACGCTCCTCGATTAAAATTTCCTTGCGCGCCGCACGGGTCGCGTCCCCCTGCCCAAACAGCGCCACGTATTCAATCAGGCTTTCCACCGAAAGGCCTGCCGCACGCATGCACTTGGCAAACTTCACCCAGTTACAGTCCGTCTCGCTGTAATCTCGGATGCCGCTTTCGTTGCGCGTCACAGGCGGCACCAGACCGATGCGCTCATAATAGCGCAGGGTGTCGGCGCTGATATTATATAATTTGCTGACCTCGTTAATCTTCATGCTTTTTACCTCCGTGGCAGATGCCTTGCTTGTGTTAGCTTTATTGTAGCATTTGGAGTGCGCTCCAGGTCAAGCGTCCTAAGAAAATTTTCTGCCTGCTGCCAATGGCGAATTTGCATTTTCTACTTGCACAAACGGCGTAATCGTGGTAGAATAGTGCAGTACAAGAATATTCAGGAGGTGAAATTCGTTGCCGAACATTAAATCTTCCATCCGCAGTGTAAAGACCGACGCAGAACGTCGTGCTAAAAACGCTCCGATTAAAGCAGCTCTCCGCAATGCTTCCCGCAAGGTAGAGGCTCTGGCTAAGACCGGCGCTAAAGAGGACGCTCAAGCTACTATGGCTACTGCTTCCGGTTTGCTCGATAAAGCAGCTCGCAAAGGCATTATCCATAAAAATGCTGCAGCCCGCAAAAAATCCAGACTTGCAAAGAAAGTCAACGCTATGGCTTAATTTTACAGGCTGAACCTGCTCCGTAAGGAGCAGGTTTTTTGCTTTTCTGCTGAAGTAAAGAAATGATACTTTTTCCATGGCGGGAAAAAGTATCCAAAAAGCGCCTTGCAAAGCTGCTCCACTGGATTCCGGCGACTATTGCGCACATTTTTCAGGTCGCGGAGTACGTTTGCCTGCACGCCAAAGCACCTCTGCCGCTCAACTGAAAAATGTCCCTTTGGTTTGCGTGCTACCGCATTATTGCGAATCATCACAGTGCTACCGTCTCCGTCGTCCGTTCCAGATGTCGCAGCACGGAGTGTGTAATTCTATAATATTAAAAAGGCTCCCACCAGGGAGCCTTTTTTTTGCGCGAGCAACGCAGATTGCACCTTATCGGCAACATATTCTTCAACCTAAAGGCTGCCTAGAAGGTGCAAGATGCTAGGCGCAGCGACGACGGCGTACTAAAGGTACGTCTAGGAGCTGCAACAACGCAGATTGCACCTTATCGGCAGCCTGCCTTGCATACGCCACAGCGTGCACACCCATCAAAGCACATCGGCGTAAAGCGTCCTGCCCCACTGCGCACCAGCTCGTCAGCCAGATACTTTTGCGTCACGCCCATATCCAGGTGCTGCCACGGCAGAGGCTGGCCTACGCGCAGCTCACGCTCCGCCAGCTCTTCGGCGTCTATACCCTGCGCCTTCAGCACCTGCTTAAAATTGCGGCCGCTGGTGTGCGCCTCCAAAAGCGCCTCGCCAATGCGCCGGTCACCACGCGCCAGCACGCTCTGCACCACAGTCTCCTTCAGCGATTCCGTGATCAGCTTAATGCGCTTTTCCTTCTTCAGGCCGTCGCCCAAAAGCTTAAAGCGTTTTTTGAGCGTGCGCACGTTGCACAGCGGTGCCCATTGGTAGGGTGTAAAGGGCTTGGGTACAAAGCCGTTCACCGAAATCACCAGCTCGCCCCTGTTGCCTACGGCGTCCATTTTCGCGCGCACGCGCCTGATCATCGCCACGGTTTCCTCTATGTCCTCGTCGGTCTCACCCGGCAGGCCAATCATATAATACAGCTTGATGTTGCGCATACCGGCACCGGCCGCCAGCTCGATGGCGCTGTAAACATGCTCTTCGGTGATGCCCTTGTTGATGGCGGCGCGCATCCTTTCGCTGCCTGCCTCGGGCGCCACCGTCATCGTGCGCTGGCCGCTCTGCGCCAGGGCGTGGGCAATCTGCTCCGTGAGCATGTCGGCACGCATACTGGCCACCGAAAAGGGGATATTGTGCTCCACCAGGTAGGCCGTAAGCTCCGCCATCTGCGGATGGTCCGACACCGCCGCGCCCATCAGCCCCACCTTCTTCGTGCGTGCGGGACGCCTGGCAATATCTGCCAAAATCGCCTCCAGCGACCGTGGCCGCGGCTTACGGAAGCAGTAGCCTGCCATGCAAAAGCGGCAGTGACGGCCACAGCCACGCGCCACCTCCACAATATACATATCCTCAAACTCGGTGCCGCCAGTCACAATCGCCGAGGTGTGCGGGTAGGCATCAATATCACGCACCCACTGGCGGGCGATGGTCGCAGGCGCGCCGTCATGCGCTACCAAGGCGGCAAAATCACCATTATCATCGTACTGCGCCTCATAAAATTTAGGCACGTACACCCCCGGCAGCTGCGCCAGCTGCGTAAGGCACTGCGCCTTGCTGTCTGCGCTGTAGATAACGTCCAAAATGCGCTGCACCGTCTCCTCGCCCTCGCCAATAACAAAGGCGTCAGCCACAGCCGCCAAGGGCTCGGGATTAAAGGTGGCGCAGGGACCGCCCACGATGAGCAGCGGCTCACGCTCGTTACGCTCGGCCGCGCGCAGACGGATATTGCCCAAATCCAGCACCGTCAGCAGATTGTCATAATCCATCTCAAACGACAGCATCACAAAGATCACGTCAAAATCGGCCAGGGCGCGCTGGGTTTCCAGGCTAAGCAGCGGTGTTTTACTTTTGACGTGCTCTGCCTGCAGACGCTTATCCGGCAAAAAGAAACGCTCACAGGCACTGTCACCGCGCGCGTTAATCATCTGATACAAAATGTGCATCCCCAGGTTGGACATCCCCAGATGATACACGTTGGGATAAATAAAGGCCACGCTATGGCGCAGTCCGGGCGGATACACCTGCGCGCCCCATTCGTTTTCTCTTGTTTCCTTAATATAGTTTTTGATTTGCCAGGACAATACTTTTCCTCTCAGTTCCGTTTACTTGTGCTGCGCCAGTTTGCTCTCAAACAGGTCGATAACAGTTTTGAGCACCTTCAGGCGCGCGTAATATTTATTGTTGCCCTCCACCACGGTCCAGGGAGCGTAGGAGGTATCGGTGCGCACCAGCATTTCGTTGACGGCCTCCTCGTAGGCCTCCCACTTGTCGCGGTTGCGCCAGTCCTCGTCCGTAATCTTCCACTGCTTGTTGGGGTCGCTCTGGCGCTCGTTAAAGCGGCGCAGCTGCTCGTCCTTGTCAATTTGCAGCCAGAACTTGGCAATAGCGACGCCGTGCTCGCTCCACTGCGCCTCCATATCCTTAATTTCATCGTAGGCACGCTGCCATTCGTGCGGCTTGGCAAAGCCTTCAATGCGCTCCACCATCACACGGCCGTACCAGGTGCGGTCAAAAATGGCGATATTGCCAGGCTGCGGCAGATGAATCCAAAAGCGCCACTGGTAATGGAACTGCTTTTCCACCACGTTCGGCGAAGCCACAGGGTGCACGCTAAAACCCAAGGGGTCAAGCGCTGCCGTCAGGCGGCGGATGGCACCACCCTTACCGGCGGCGTCCCAGCCCTCAAAGCCGATGACCGCAGGGATCTGCGCCTTGAACATTTCTATCTGCAGCTGCGTCAGGCGCTTTTGGTACTTATCCAGCTTTTCCTTGTATTCCTCCCTGCTAAGCTCCTTATTGGGGTTCACCTTACTCAAAACGTCATAGGTGACGGCAGTGCGCTGCGGCGCGGCTGCCTCCTCCTTTTTGGCTACTGCTGCCTCAATAGCTTCGGCAATCTTGGTGAACACCTCTATACGCGCGCTGCGGCCGTCGTCTGCGGCCACCAGGTGCCAGGGTGCGTTAGCAGTGTCGCTGGCCTCCAGCATTTTTTCGTAGCGGGCCAGGTATTTGTCATAGGCATCGCTTTCGTCAATCGCGGGATTGAGGTCGCGCCAGGCCTTGCCCAGGGTTTTGGCGTTTTTGGCGATGTTCTTTTTTTGCTGCTCCGGCGACAGGTGCAAAAAGAATTTCAAAACCAGGTAATTGTCGTCCGTCAGCATCCTTTCAAAATTGTTGATGTGCTCATAGGAGATAGCCAGGCATTTTTTGCACTGCTCCTCCCCGTGCTGCAGCTCGTTGGCGTGCTTCAGATAATACCAGCTGCGATGATAAACAGCCATATGCCCCAATGCGGGCAGGTGCTGCCAAAAGAAGGCAAAAAACGGCTGCTCCTGCAAATTACCGCCCAGGCGCACGGTGGAATAAACATTAAAGCCACGGGCGTCCAGCTGCTGCATCATCTCGTTAATCAGCGCGCTGCGGCGCGCGCCACGCCAGCCCTCAAACACTATGATCACCGGCCTTTTGGCCTCACGCGCCAGGCGCTGCGCCTTGCCCAGGCGCTCGCCCAGGGTTTCCATCTGCGCGCTGTATTCCTCCTTGGACATCTTTTTTGTCAAATCCAGCTTTTCCAGCATCTATCTAACATCTCCTAAAAATTTTCGCTACCGCCGTTCAAGGCCTTGGGCTTACCCAGCACCTCAGCCATAATCACGCCGTTGACCAGCGCTGCATGCTTAAGTTTTGCGCGCGGCCTTGGCTGCTGCTCCCCCCTTTGCGCATAGCGTGCGCTAAAGGCCGCAGCGGCCGCGTTCATCTTCTCCTCGTCATAGCTGTAGTCACCACGGGGGTCGTAATACACCCTGCCCTTGTCGTGGGCAAAGCCCTCGCCCTCGCGGTGCACCCTGCCTGTATTATCATGCGCCGCCTCGCCCTCATGGTGCACGCTCACGTCGCTGTCACGGCGCACGTTGCCGCCATCACGCAGCACGCTGTCCCCGTCACGGCGGATGCGCTGACGGGCGCTGGCTGCCTGCTTTTGCGCCTTGGACTTGGCCGTCGTCTTCTTCAGGCGGCGCTCAAAGTCCGCCACCACGTCATCGGCCTTGGCAGGCTGCTGCGTCTGCGTCTGCGGCACCTGCTGCTTAGCCTGCTTTTGCTGCTTACGCCTGCGGCGCTTCTTTTTATCAAAAAAAATGTTAAACAGCGCAAAGAAGATAATCAGAAAGGGCACCAGGTCGCCATCAAATAAACCACCCATAGCGCACCTCTTTATTTGCCGCCGTTTGGCTTATTGTCCTCGCCCTCAGGGCCCACCTCAGCGATGGTCTGGCGCATCTTGGTGTCTGCCTGGATATTGTTCAGGCGGTAATAGTCCATCACGCCCAGGCGGCCGTTAGCCAGCGCCTCGGCCATGGCGGCAGGCACCTTGGCCTGTGCCTCCACCACCTTCGCCTGCATTTGCTGGGTATAGGCCTTCATCTCCTGCTCCTTGGCCACTGCCATCGCACGGCGTTCCTCTGCACGTGCCTGCGCAATGCGCTTGTCGGCCTCGGCCTGGTCGGTCATCAGGGCAGCGCCGATGTTGCGTCCCACATCCACGTCCGCAATATCAATAGACAAAATCTCAAACGCCGTGCCGGCATCCAGTCCCTTGTCCAAAACCGTCTTAGAAATATAATCGGGGTTTTCCAGCACCGTGCTATGGTCCGCGCTCGAACCTACGTTGGTGACGATGCCCTCGCCGACGCGGGCGATGATGGTCGCCTCACCGGCGCCGCCCACCAGGCGGTCAATGTTGGCGCGCACCGTCACGCGGGCCTTAACCTTCAGCTCAATGCCGTCCTTGGCTACGGCGCTGACCACGGGGGTTTCAATAACCTCGGGGTTGACGCTCATCTGCACGGCCTCCAGCACGTTGCGGCCTGCCAGGTCAATGGCGCAGCCACGCTCAAAGCTCAAATCAATCTGCGCGCGGTGGGCAGCAATCAGCGCATCAATCACGCGGTCCACGTTGCCGCCTGCCAGGTAATGCGCCTCCAGCTGGTTAACGTTCACGTCCAGGCCTGCCTTGTTCGCCTTAATCAGGGGCAGCACAATCTGCGAGGCCGGCACACGGCGCAGGCGCATACCGATAAGGTTGAAAATCCCCACGTTTACGCCTGCCGCGATGGCCGAAATCCACAGCCCCAGCGGCACAAAGTTCAAAAAGATCACAATACCGACAATGGCCAGCACAAAGACAAAGCCACTACCCAAAACGAGTCCCAATAAATCCTCCATAATTTCACTCCTTCGCTTTTTCTACAAAAATTTTGCTACCCTCCACACGGGTAATCACCACAGCTGTATCCTTGGGGATGAAGTCTCCCAGGCTGCTCACATCCAGGCGCCGGCCGTCCACGACAACCGTGCCTGCTGGCCGCAGCGTTGTGAGCGCCGTGCCGCGCCTGCCCAAAAGGCCGGTCGCCGCATCGCCGCCGGTGTAGCCATCGCTATTTTTTTGGCGCGTCCACAGCACAAAGGGGTTGTATTTGCTTTCCTTAGGCAGATACACGCACAAAAGGGCAATAGCCAGCGCCGCAAGCAAATATATCGCCAGCAAAACCATGATGGCCGGCGCACCGCCGCCCATGACGAAAAAGCCGCCCACAGTCAGGCACACCAGGCCGCTGACGCCAAAAAGGCCGAAGCCCGGGATGGCAAGCTCTATCACGAGCAGGATGACGCCTGCCAGCAAAAAATAATATTCCATAGGCATAACCGCACCTCCCTGTTGCTTTCAACCTATAGTATAGCAGACCTTGCGGAGTGCGTAAAATAAATTTTGCGGAGCGAGCAGGAAAAGGCGGGGATTAGCGGCAAAACCGCTTTTTTCGCGCGCAAAAGGGCCGCACCCTGACGGGTGCGGCCCCTGCTGCTGCACTAAACGTGCGCAAATTATACTATTGTCTTACAAAGAAGCTGCCCTGCGCCCCTGCCTGCTTACATCTTGGCCTGGGTTTTGTCGGCTGCTGCCCTGGCGTTGTCGGCACTCACCTGTGCCTGACGTGCCAGCTTGGCTGCATATTCCGCACGCTCCTGTGCTTCCTTGGCAAGCTCTGCTGCTACGCGATATTTTTCGGCTGCTGCCTGCTCCTTTTTGGCCTGTGCTGCACGCTGCTCATCAAGCAGCTTTTGCGGCGATTTGTAGCCAAAGCGCCAGGTTGCGCCGATACCTCCCATTGTTTCGCCGCCGGCGGTGGACAGGCTGACGTTAACCATGAAGTTCTTGTTGGGATAGTGGAAGAAGCCCAAGGCCACGCCGGTTTCGCCCTTGTACTGGCCCAGGCCGACAGCGAATTCACTGGGAGCCTGCGGGTCATAGCCCATGGTCTTCAAGGAGGCGATGGCTGCGGACATTGCGCCCACCTTATCCAGGCGGTCGTTTACGTCGTCAATGCGATTATCCAAACGTGCCACCTCTTCGCGGCGAACCTGTGCTTCAGCGTTGATAGCGCCAACTGCGGTCTTATTGGCGGTGTATTCCTCGCGGGCGCTCAGCTCCTCGTCCAGGTTATCCAGCTGGCCCAGCTGCGACAGGCTGATGCGTTTGCTGGTATCATCCTTGTCGGTGATGGATACATCGTTGTTGTTAATCTTGGTGACGTATTCTGTACCATCTGCGCCATTGGT
>CAVKMV010000026.1:0-21212 GCA_963657675.1 Ruminococcus intestinalis | reverse complement strand
GGCCTTAACCTGCACCTTATCCCACAGGCCCAGCTTCGTCAGCGCCTCCTTGGAATATTGTCCTGCAGGCACGCTGGCAGGGTCGCCAATAGCAGGATGCTTGGCAATATCCAGGTTTTCAAAGCCCTTGATAGCAGGATTAGCGCCCTGCTTGGGAACGATCAGCACCAGCTTATTTTCCAGCAGCGGCTTAACTGTTGCCTTGTCCATATAGCCCTTGTCACTCAAGGCGTTCATCTGCTTGTTGGCCGCGGAAATGAAAACGTCCGCAGCCAGGCCGCTTTCAATCTGCGCCTGCAGCTTGCCGCTGGCGTCATAGGTGCCTTCAATCTTGATTTCCGGATGCTTTTTTTCATACATCGGAATCAGCTTTTGCGTAAACACCTTCTCCATGCTTGCCGCAGCAGCCAGGCTCAACTTCTTCGCCTCCTGGTCCGCCTTTTTATCGCTGCCGCCACCGCAGCCTGCCATAAGCACTACCAGCAAGACACTACATACTAAGCATAATAATTTTTTCATGATTAATCCCCCTGTTGTTTTTTTGTTTTATATAAGTACCAGTTAAGGCCTATAACGACTAAAAGGCAAATGCCCACGATAACAGCCACGTACCAGCCCGCAGCGTCCCAATCGCCTGCCGCCACCGCTGAATAGACGGCCAACGGCAGCGTGCGCGTGCGTCCTGCAATATTGCCTGCGATCATAGCCGTGGCGCCAAATTCACCCAAGCCGCGGGCAAAGGCCAAAAGACCGCCTGCGATGATACCGGGCAGCGCGTTGGGCAGATGAATGCGCCAGAAGATGCGCCATTCAGGTATGCCCAAAGAGCGCGCGGCCTCCAGCATTCCCTTATCCACCTGTGACAGCGCGCCGCGCGCACTGCGGTACATAAGCGGCAGCGAAATCACTGCCGCCGCCAGCACCGTCGCCAGCCAGCTGAAGGCTATATTGCTCCCCGTCAGCTGGTAATAAAGCTGCCCCAAAAAGCGGTTGTTGCCCAAAAACAGCAGCAAAAAGAAGCCTGCTACCGTCGGCGGCAGCACCATCGGCATGGTGATGATGGCATCCACTACGATTTTGACGCTTTCATGCCGCAGTCGTTCCACCCACCAGGCCAGCACCACGCCCAAAAAGAAAACTACTACGATCGTCGCCGTGGCGGTGTGCAAGGAAATCCACAGCGGCGACCAGTCTATAGCGCCCATCAGCGGGCACAATCATGGGCGCTGCCACGCAGAACGCGCAGCCCATGCTCCAGCTGCGGCAGGATGATGGCAAGACCCTCCTCCACCGCCTTTTTGCTGCCTGGCAGGTTCACAATCAGCGTCCGGTTACGCAGCACGCTCGCCCCACGGCTGAGCATGGCACGCGGCGTAATTTTAAGCGACTCCGCACGTATCGCCTCCGCAATACCGGGCGCGTTACGCGTTGCCACCGCCAAGGTTGCCTCAGGCGTAACGTCACGCAGCGAAAGGCCTGTACCACCGGTCGTAATGATTAAATCCACCTGCCTGCTGTCCGCCAGGCGAACCAGCTCACGCTCAATCCGCCGCTGCTCGTCAGGCAGTAGCACCTGCTCTACCACCTCGTAGCCTGCCGCCGTCAAAAGCTGCGCTGCCCGCGGGCCGCTGGTATCAACGCGCTCACCCCTGCTGCCCTTGTCCGACAGCGTCACCACCGCCGCCCTCAAGGGTGCATCTGCAGCAGGCAGCGTCACGGCAAGCGCCATGCCTGCACACAGCACGCCGCCATGCTCCACCATCGCAAACACGCCCTCGCGCGGCATGATGCAGTCACCCACGCGTTTATAAATCTCGCAGTGGCTGTGGCACTCCTTGCCAATCTGGCTGAGACGCAAAACCACCTCACCCGCGCGCAACGTACTGCCTACCGGCAAACGCGCGAGATCGATGCCGCTAACTAAAATATTTTCACCAAAGTCACCTACTGCAGCCCTGCCGCCGCGCTCGTTAAAGGCAGCCACCTTACCGCTATCGAGCAGGCTCACCTGCCTGTGCCAGGTGCCGGCGTGGGCATCACCCTCAAGGCCAAAATCAGCAATGAGCACAGCCTGATCCACCGGACGCTTCACCGTCCCCTTGGCCTTGCTGATGCACACGGCCTCGATCACGCCGCTATAAGCTACTTCCTCCACTCAAAATCACCACTCTTTCCGCCGGACTTGCGCACAAGATGCACGTCAGTAATCACCATGCCCTTGTCCACAGCCTTGCACATATCGTAAATCGTCAGCAGTGCCACCTGCACCCCTGTCAGCGCTTCCATCTCCACGCCCGTCTTTCCTGTTGTCTGCACCAGACAGCGCGCTTCAACGGCACAGCCTGAAGCAGCTTCAAGCAGCTCAAAATCCACCGTGCATTTGGTCAGCTGCAGCAGATGACACAGGGGAATGAGCTCGCTGGTGCGCTTGGCCGCCATAATACCTGCGATACGTGCCACTCCCAGCACATCTCCCTTGGCCATGGTACCTGCAGCAATCTTGTCATATATTTCCCTGCTGACGCAGATTTTGCCCTGCGCCACCGCCACGCGCGTCGTTTCCTGCTTGGCCGATACGTCCACCATCAGGGCGTTGCCGGCAGCGTCAAAATGCGTAAAATCACCCATCTGCTCATCCCCCAATCTGGTTCATGCTAAAGCGCGCAGGACTTGCATCAAACTGGTGTCCTGCCGGCTTGGCAGCTATTGTTTCACGCATAGCCGCCAAAATATCGTCATCAGCCAGGCCGTCACGCAGCATCCGCTTAAGCGACAGACCGCTGGTGCTGTATAGGCAGGGCTGCAGCAGTCCTACAGACGTCAGCCGCACACGGTTGCAGCTGCTGCAGAACCTGTTGTGCAGTGGCTCGATAAAGCCCACAGGCATGCGGTAGCCACCCACGCGCCAATAGCTGGCAGGACCGTTGCCATAGCGCGCGCCGTCGCGTTGTAGCGACAAACCTGCCTGCTGCAGCTGGCTACGGATTTCACTACCGCTCATTCCCTCAAGGTCAGCATTAGCCGAAAGCGGCATCAGCTCAATAAAGCGCAGGGGTGCGCCATAACCGTGCGCCAGCTTCAGCAGCGCTAAAAGCTGTCCTAGTCCCAGCTCTGCCAGAGGCACACAATTCAGCTTAAAGCGCAGACCGCTGGCAGCTAGTGCGTCCAAGCCCTGCAAAACCTCCTGCAGCCTGCCGCCCGTCAGCCTGGCATAGGCTGCTGCATCCAAAGTATCCAGGCTGACATTGACGCAGTCCACCCCCGCGGCCACCAGCTGCGGCAAAAGCTGCGGCAGCAATGTACCGTTGGTCGTGAGCGTAACTTGCTCCACTCCCTCCAGCTGCTTCAGGCTGCTGATAAAGCTGCAGCAGTCCCTGCGCAGCAGCGGCTCGCCACCTGTAATCTTAAATTTGCTGATGCCAAGCTGCACCGCCAGCCTGCAGATGCGCAGAATTTCCTCATAGCGCAAAATCTCCGCATGTGGCACAAAGGCTGCCTGCTGCGGCTGGCAGTAGGCACAGCGCAGATTACAGCGATCCGTTACCGATATGCGCAGATAATCTATCTTCCTTTTATACTGATCTAACATGAATACCGCCTCTCCGTTACTCTCACCTGAGAGTAACGTCTGCAAAAAACAAATGTGGCAGCAAGCCACATCTGTTTTCGTTTAGTTAATCATTTTCGATTCCCGTAGCAATCTTTTCCGGCGTAATCGGTAGCGTAAAGAAACGCCTGCCTGTTGCCTGATAAACAGCGTCAGCAATGGCCGGGCCCGGAGTGTTGATAACCAACTCGCCGATGGACTTGGCACCAAAGGGACCGCTTTCCTCGTAGCTGCTGGCGAAATCCACATGGATATGGCCAATGTCTTCACGGCTGGGCACCTTGTACTGCATAAAGGAATTTTCATAAATCCTGCCCTTGGGGCTGTAGGTGACGTTTTCCATCAGCGCCATACCGATGCCCTGCAAAAGGCCGCCCTCGGTCTGCACCTTGGCCAGATGCGGATTGACAGGCGTACCGCAGTCCACAGACGCATAGTAATTGACAACCTGCGTCTCACCTGTTTCCAGGTCGGTTTCCAGCTCGGCCACACCGGCCATAAACGGCGGTGGTGACAGCACGCTGCTCTGCTCCACTGTTTCCTCCAGTGCGATATTGTTATTCACCATGCTGGCGGTAGCAATATCAAAGAGGCTCACAGTCTTATCACTAACGGTATCGCGCACCTCTTTGCCGTCAAAGACGACCTGCGTTGCCTCACAGCCCAAAATATGGGCACCCAGCTGGCAAATTTTGCCACGCAGGCGCTGGGCGCACACCTCCACTGCCCTGCCTGTGATATAGGTGGTGCTGGAAGCGTAGGAGCCTGAATCATAAGGCGAAGCGTCGGTATCAGCGCCAAAAACGGTGATGTTATCCAGGTCGCACTCCAAAACCTCGGCCGCCATCTGCGCCAGGATTGTGTCGCAGCCCGTGCCCATGTCGGCAGCACCGATGAGCAGCGTATAATGACCCTCGTCGTTAATTTTGATGGTAGCGCCGCCCACGTCGCAATAGGGAATGGCACTGCCCTGCATAGCGATGGCCACGCCCATGGTGCGCACCCTGCCATCAGGCAGCTTTTTGAGGGGAAACTTTTCGTCCCAGCCGCTCATTTCGCGCACCTGCGCCAGGCACCTGTCCAAGGCACAGCTGGTGTTGGGCGCACCGTAATAAGCAGGCATCACATCGCCCTCATGCGTAATATTCAGCTCGCGCAGGCGGATGGGGTCCATCTTAATGCGGGCGGCCAGCTCGTTGACTGCCGATTCCACCGCAAAAATACCCTGCGGCGCACCATAGCCACGGTAGGCACCCGCTGCCTGCAGATTGGTATAGACCACGTCATAGCCAAAGCGAAAGGCCTCAGTGCGGTACAGTGGTATAGACTTGTGTCCCGACAGGCCGACGGTGGTGGGACCGTGCTCGCCATAGGCACCGGTATTGGAAAGCGTATATAAATCAATCGCGCGGATTTTGCCCTCCTTAGTCGCGCCCAGGCGCACACGTACCTCCATCTCGTGACGGGGAGAGCTGGCGATGTGGCATTCATAACGGCTGAAGATCATCTTACTGGGCTTTTTCAGCTTCCAGGTGACGAAGGCAGGATACATTTCACTCACGCAGCTCTGCTTCGCCCCAAAGCCACCGCCGATACGCGGCTTAACCACGCGCACCATCGTTTTGGGGATGTGCAGCGCGTTGGCAATAATGCGACGGCAGTGAAAAACGATCTGCGTCGAGCTTAAAATGTTCAGCCTGCCATAGGTATCAAGCGAGCAATAGGTGACGAAGGGCTCCATCATATCCTGCTGCACGGCCTTGGTGTGCGTTGTCTGGTCGATGACAATATCACATTCAGCAAGGATTTTATCCACCTCGCCGTCCTCAATAACCTCATGCGCGCACAAATTGCGCTTGTTATCGGCACCAACGGGGCAGTTGGCCACCCAGGTAGCCTCAGGGTGTACCAAAACAGGGTTATCCAGCGCCTTGTGAAAATCCAGCACTGCGTCCAGCACCTGGTATTTAACCTTAATCATCGACAGCGCCTTATCAACGGCCTTTTCGGTTTTGCCGGCCACGATGGCGACAATATCGCCCACAAAGCGCACATGGCGATCCAAAAGCAGGCGATCGTAGGGACTGGGCTCAGGGTAGGTCTGACCGGCGTAGGTGCAGCGTTTGCCCTCCTGGTCCACGTCCTGCCAGGTAAAGATAGCTTCTACATCAGGAACACGGGCGGCAATGGCCGTATTGATACTTTCAATGATGGCATTAGCATGGGGGGAACGCAAAACCTTGACGATCAGGCAGTCATTGGGCACCAGGTCATCTGTATACACAGGCTGGCCGGTGACAAGCTGCATGGCATCCTTTTTGCGGTAGGATTTATTAACTATCTTCATGCTTTTTCCTCCTGCTTGGCGTCCATAGATTTTTTCCAGGCGATGAAATTTTTAATTCCCCGCAGCTGGCCCTCGTAGCCGGAGCAGCGGCACAGGTTGCCTGCAAGATATTCCTTGATTTCTTCATCAGTAGGGTCGCTGTTTTCACGCAGCAGTGCAATGGCGTTCATAAGCATACCTGGATTGCAGAAGCCGCACTGCTCTGCCCCCTGGTCGGCAATGAAGCTGCCCAGCTGCGCCACCTCGGCCTGCAGTCCCTCCATCGTAACAATTTTGTGACCTGCCACGCGTGCCGCCAAAATGCCGCACGAAAGCACAGGCACATCATCCATAAACACAGTACACAGGCCGCAGTTGGTAGTGTCACAGCCGCGCTTGACGCTGTAGCAGCCCTCCCTGCGCAAAAAGTCCAAGAGCAGCGTGTCGGTCTCCACCATACGGGTGAGCTTTTTTCCGTTCAGCGTTAAAGTTATTTCCATCAGGCTTCACCTCCAAGCTGCAGCAAACAGCGCTTCACCAGCACCTTAATCAGATGCGTGCGGTAAGCAGCACTGCCGCGCGGGTTCGTTTCCGTCGGCAAAAGACTGGCGGCGTAAGCAGCAAAGGCCTCTGCAGCCTCTCCGGTCACAGGCAGCTGCACCAGCCCCTGCTCATCACGCACCAAAGCAGCCTTGGCCGGGCGTGCGCCCACAGCCACCTGCACAGCACCCTCTGCCGCCAGCGCTGCCGCGCACGTCAGCACCGGAAAATCGGTCTTAGTGATGCGCACAGACTGGTAAGCATAGCGCGCCTGCGCTTTTTTTACAATAACGCGCACCAGAATGTCGCGGTCATACTTCATCTGCACAAAATCAGTCAGGGGGATGATGCCACCCTTATATAATTCCACGTAGCTGTCCATAGCAAGCAGCAGCGTCAGCACGTCCGAAAAGCCAAAGCGGCCAAAGATACTGCCACCGACTGTCGCCAGATTGCGGAACTGCACGCCCACGATATGACGCAGAGCTTCCCTGTTGGCACCGTCCGTATAGGCCGTAAAGCCCGGGTGCAGCTCCAGCTGGCGCAGCGTCACCATCGCACCGATTTTGAAGTCTGCTTCAGTTTCCTCTATTGTATCCAGCTCCAGTCCTGACAGGTCAATGGCGGTGTTGACGTTGCCACGGCTCATACGCAGCCACAGCATGCCGCCCAGCACGCGGTTAGGCTTTTTTTGGTTCAGCTGCCACGCCTCCTCCAGCGATTCAGCCTTTTTATACTCACGGATTGTCAGCATTTATACTCCTCCAATGCAACAAAGCTTGTATATATTCCACTACATTTTATCATATCACGCACATTAATTGCAAAGGAAAGATAAGGCTTTTGGCGCAACAAAAAAGGCTCCCCTGACAGGGGAGCCGGCTGTGAGCGTATTATTTTTGCTCCAGCAGATAAATGTCACTGATTTCCTTTACTGTCTGCACGTTGGTAGGAACTTGGCCTGTTTTTTGTACGCGGCGCAGCTCCAGCCCGCGTACCAGGATATATTTGTGACTGCCGTCACGCAGCGCCTCGGCCATAGCTCCTGTCTGAGGCAGCATTTCTACACCCGGCTTGCCTGCATAAAACATAAAGCCGGGACGCAAAAACTTATCTACATAAATCGGTGTGGACTTATCGCACTGCTCTGTATAAGCCTCGCTCATCGTCTTAACGCTGAAGCGGTCGGCAAGCACAGGCAGGACGAAGGCAAAGGCCACGCACATCGTCACCGCGCCAATCATCACGTGCAGCCACGCCGCCAGCTCGATATCACGATAATACATAAGCGCAAACACAGTCGCCGCACCCAAAAGCAGCGTCAGCACACCCAGCATCACCAAGCTGAAATCCGCCTCGGGCAGATACTGCGCACCCACAATCCAGCCAATTCCCATAAGCACGAAGACGCCCCCGCTGCCCACGACCCAGCTGTGAAAGGTGGTATTGTGACGTAGCTTGGCCAGCATACGGGCAATATTCCAGCCGATGATGACCGCCAGCGCCGGGAAGAGCGGCAAAATATACGACACCAGCTTGGTTTTGCAGATGGTGAAAAAGATAAAGACAAAAAGCCACCAGATGTGGAAAAACATCAATATACGCATATCGTCAATGCGGCTGTCCTGAATAGAAGACCTAAGCGCCTGCGGCAGCATGCCAATCCAGGGAAACAGGCCCAAAAGCAGCACCGGAATATAATACCAGAAGGTTACGCGGTTGGCGTGCTCCGCCGTAGTAAAGCGTGTAATATTGTGAAAGCCCAGGAAGGTGTCGACAAATTCCATTCCGTGCACAGTATACATCGCATAATACCAGGGAGAAGCAATGAGCAGATACAGCAAAAGACCGCGGACGACATGCATGCGCAAAATTTCACGCAGCTGTCCCAGCGCCAGCAAATATAAAAAGATAATCGCACCCGGGAAAACGATACCAATTGGTCCCTTGGTGAGGGTAGCCAGCGCCATGCAAACGTACATCAGCCAATAGCTCCTGTTCATAAAGGCCATAAGCGCGCCTGTCATAAAAAAGAGCAGCGTGGTATCGGTGACAGCGGCCTTGCCCATATAGAAAAATTCTATACAGCTGGTCAAAATCATGGCTGACCAAAAGCCCGCCCTCTCGCCAAAAATCTTGGTCGTACCCACGTACAGCATTACAGATGTAGCGCAGGCCATGAGCGCCGCCGGCAGACGTGCTGCGAATTCGTTATCACCAAAAACAAACTGCGCCAGTGCCACCAGCCAGTAATACATGGGCGGCTTGTCATACCAGTAATTGCCAAAAATACGCGGAGATAAAAAATCGCCTGTCTGCAGCATCTCCCGCGCTGTTTCGGCATAAACAGGCTCATCCGGGTCCAAAAGCGGTACGCCGCCAATGCCAAAGAGAATAATAAAGAGCGCTACGCCTGCAACGATCAGCAGACTGTTCCTTTCGATTTGCTTCATCTGTAATCCTACCTCAAAATTTATAAGTCTAAAGCCAGTGCCTGGCTCATTTTTTCGTATTTGTCTTTTCGCCGGAATTTTTGCTCCTGACAGCAGCCATGTTAAAGACATCGCTGCCAAAGGCACGGATAGTCACCACAGCACCCAAAATAAACGGCAGATATTCCGCCGTAAAGCGCCATAGCACAGCCATAATCCCTTCTACGCCGTTGGGCAGGATGTTGGAAAAGAGCACCAAAAAGCCTGCCTCCGCCACGCCGCTGCCACCAGGGGTGGGCGAAAAATATAACACCAGGTTAAGCAGCACCATGCGCCCCATAACCTGTACCAGGTCAAAATCTATATTCAGACCTGTAAAATACGCAGGTACAGTCGCGTAAATAAACAGCAGGCTGAGACCTGACTCAATAAAGGCTCGCATAACCATCTTGGGATGATGTCCCATAACGAAAACCGCATTTTTAAATTCATTATACCAGACAACGCAATTATGCTGCGTGGTATAAGAAAGCTTTCGCGTAAGCCATGAGATAGCACGCTCAGGATAATCGGTGCGGATTAGGACGACCACGATCACCGGCAGCGAAATAAACAGTACCGAAAGCACTGTAAGCACCGACGCAGGCATCCATTTAACAATATCCTGGTCGCAGTGCAGCACGACAGGCACCAGCAAAATCAAAAAGATGATGGACATCACCGTGCGTACCAGCACCACCACCGTAGACTTGGCCACAGGCACCCCCGCCTTGCGCATGAACATAACCTGCGCGATGGCACCGCCGCTGGCACCGGGCGTCACCAGCGCCAAAAAATAATTGCTCAAAACCACGTTCACCACCTGGCGGAAGGTGAGTCTGCCATCAGTCACATTAGCCAGCGTAATCAAACGCAGGCCATCAAAAAATAAGCCTGCTGCCAGACACGACAGGGCCAGCAGGATACACCTGGGCTCAAACATCGTCAGGTATTCGAGCGTCCTTATATCAAATGTAAAATAAATAACCGCCGCCGAAATCAATAAAACAAAAGCAACAAGCAATGCCAGGCGGAACAATATTTTTTTATTCATCAACTTAACTCCAGACGAGTTTATTTTTCTGCAGCACGCACATTACCGTACACTGCCGGGACTCTAGCAGTCGGCAAAGGTAACAGGCGTAATTTTTTCCGTACGCAAAAGCTCCTTGTTGCCGGCATCCAGGTAAGCGTCCAGCTCATCGCGCCAATGATACTGCCAGCTGAACACCTTGCCCAAGGCCGCGGAATCTAAACCCGGATGGGTCATAATCTCGCTTACGCCTTCAGGCAACCGGCGCAGGATGTTGGCTATCAGGCCTGCGTTCAAATGGCCTCCTGCCAGCATACCAAAAAAATGCTGCGGATAGCGCAGTCCCAGGCTGTCAGCCCTGCCTGCGGCCATAGCGGCGCAAAGGCTGAGCCCGCTGCGTCCTAGCATGCGGCCAAGACCTGTGCTATAGCCACCGGTAAAGGTGTAGCCTTCCTTAGGTATGCGCACCCTCTTAATATTATACTCACAACAGAGCTTTAATACAAGTGCATTAATACCAGGAAGCACATGTGTATGCTGATGACTGTCCACATGCGTCAAATTTACGTCTGCCGCCAGTGCCCGCTCCAGCTGTGCCCGCAGCTCGGCCTCCAGCTCGCTATGCCTAACGCCGCCGGTATAAAAGCGCTTGGCAAAGGCCACGTAATCAGGCAAAAACAGGCCGTCAGCATCCAGCAGGCTGCGCACCTGCCCTGCAGACAGCACAGGCGGCACGCCGCCCACCAGCGTCAGGTGCACGCCGATGCCCAGGGCGGGGTTCTGCCGCGCCAGCTCCACGGCCTGCTGCCAATAGGGAGCGCTCGTCATCAGCGAGGTGCTGGTGATGAAGCCCTCTGCAAAGCCCTTGATAGTACCTGCGTTAATCAGTGGATGTAAGCCAAAATCGTCAGCGTTTACTATTAATTTCTTCATTTATCCTCTACACCCTTTTGTAATTGGCAAAGTGCAGCTTGACGTATCCACGCAAGGCCTCCCTGCCATATTTTTCTGCCAGAGCACGCGCACAGGCCGTTGTCTGACCCCCGCCACCCTTGGGCAGGGCAGCTACGCCTGCCTGCCGCGCCAGCTCGTCCAGCGTCCGCAAAAAGCGCGCCCTTGCCAGCACCGAGGCCGCCGCCACCGCCAAGTTGCTTTCGGCCTTGGGCTGCTGGCGCACCGTGCAGCTCGGGAAGCTGGCTGTGAGCGCACGCAAATTTACCGTGGATTTAGTAAACTGGTCGATGAGCGCACTGTGACAATCCCTTTGGCGCTCCAGCACCTGGCTGAGCGCTGCCACATGGCCATAGCCCAAAAGCTGGTTGAGCTTGCCGCCCTGCGCTGCCACCTGCTCATAACGCAGGTTGTACGCCGCAGGCTTCAGCTCCAGCACGCTAAAATCCACAACGGTGGCCTTGATAACGTCCTCCAGCTCCAGAATCTTTTTATCCGTCAGCAGCTTGCAGTCCTTTACCCCTGCCGCCGCCAGCTTGGCCGCCGTAGTAGCGTCCACCACCGTTGCCGCCACCACCAGACTGCCAAAAAAATCGCCCTTGCCCGATTCGTCACTGCCTGCCCACCGGCCATTGGTCACAGTTGGTCCGGCAGCAGCCGCCACTGCTGTCGTTGGCGTCTCCTTACCCTCAAGGGCGGCGGCGATACGCTCCTTAAGCACGCTGTCACCGGCGTATACATGCGTGAGTCCCTTTTTGCCATTGTACAGGCTCAGCGTCAGCTTGGCATCGCAAAACTGCGCCACCAGCTGATAGCCATAATTTATCGGCTTTTCCTTGATAAGCGACAGCCCCTCCCTGCGGATGGTTTTCTTGGCCTGCTCTATATATGCCGCAAAGGCCTTTTCTGTTAACTGCTTCAATATTATTCTCCTCTTTGCACGTAGTTTTTAGCCTTCCACTCCTCAAAGAGCAGATAGATGAGCGGCACGACCACCAGCGTCAGCAGCGTGGAGGTCGTCAGGCCGCCAATCAGCACTACGCCCATGGACTGGCGCAGCTCCGCACCCTCGCCAATGCCCAGGGCAATCGGCAGCATGCCCAAAATCGTAGACAGCGTCGTCATCAAAATAGGACGCAGGCGCAGCGAGCAGGCCTCCAGCACCGCCGCGCGGATAGACAGACCCCTTTCACGCTGCTGATTGGCGTAATCTATGAGCAGGATGGCGTTTTTCGTTACCAGTCCCAAAAGCATAGTAAAGCCAATCATGCTCATCATATTGGCAGTCTGCCCTGCCACCAGCAGGCCCAAAACAGCGCCGATAACGGCAAACGGGAGCGACGCCATGATAATCAGCGGCTGCGAAAAGCTTTCAAACTGCGCCGCCAGCACCATGTATACCACAACGATGGCCAAAATAACTGCCTTATATACCTCCTTAAAGGAGCGCGCCATATTATCGGCCTGGCCAATCATCTTATAATTATATCCCGGAGGCATGTTCAGCTCCTGAATATATTCATTTTTGACCTTAGCGATCAAATCACCTGGCGAAACGCCGACAGTGTTCGCATATACAACTATCTGTCGCTGCTTATCCTCACGCTCAATACGCGTAGGGCCGCTGCCATATTTAATCGTGGCAATATCGCCCAAGCGGATAAACTTGCCATCAGTAGATGAAATGCGCAGGTTCTGCACATCGTTAATATCCGTGCGCCGTCCCTGCTCCAGCTGCAAAATAATGTCATAATCGTTATCGCCGATGGTGTAGCTGTTGGCAGTGCTCTTGCCCATAATGGCCATTTCCACCACCTTGCCCACCTCGGTGGCATCCAGTCCCAGCTCGCTGGCCTTGGCGTGGTCCAGCTTCACCACGATTTCCGGCTGCTCCTCGCTGTCGGATATATCCACGTCCGTCGCGCCCGGGGTCTGGCGCAGCATTTCAGCTAGCTGCAGGGCGTAGCTCTTAAGCTCCTTGATGTTACTGCCACGCAGCCCCACCTGCACCGGACGGCTGTCACCACGACCGCCGCCCTGGTTGGACACAACCGTCACCTTTAAGCCCTCCACGTTGCGAAAGTGCGCACGCAGCTCGTCCATAATCTGCTGCATGCTGCGCCCGCGCTCAGCTGAAGGCTTGAGACGCACGTCCAGCGAGCCCTGGTTAACGGGGTTACGGCCGTTGCCGATGTTGAGTGCCACAATATCCACCTCCGGCAGAGCGCTGATGTACTGCTGTAGTGGTGTCGCCAGCTCCACCGTCTTGGGCAGGCTGGTGCCAATGGGTGCCTTCACATTCACACTAAATTCGCCCGAATCATACGTCGGTTGAAACTCCGTCCCCACAAAGGGCAGCAGCAGCAAATTTAAGAGCAGCGAAATGACGCCCACGGCGACAATCCTTTTAGGGCGCTCCAAGGCCCACTGCATCAGGCCGTTATACATTTCGCGCACGCTCTGAAAGCCTGCTTCGAACTTATCCAGCGCACGCTGTACAAAATGCGTGCGTTCCCTACTGGCGGCAGCTTCATCCTCTGCCTTAATCCAGTACGCCGACACCATAGGCGTCAGTGAAAAGGCTACTATCGTGGAAAAGGCCACAGCAAAGGCCACTGTAAGGCCAAACTGCTTAAAATACTGACCAATGGTCTCGCCCATGTTACCAATAGGAACAAACACCGCCATCAGGCTCAGCGAGGTTGCCAAAATCGCCAGCGTCAGCTCCTCTGTCGCCTCCCGTGCTGCCTGAAACGGTGTCTGCCCCAGCTCTATGTGACGGAAGATGTTTTCGATAACGACAATCGCGTCATCTATCAAAATGCCGACGGCAAGGCTCAGCGCCATGAGCGACATATTATTGAGCGTAAAATCCATCACCTTCATAATAAAGAAGGTAGCAATAATGGACGTGGGTATACACAGGCCGCCGATAACCGTAGCGCGGAAGTTGCGCAGGAACAGGTAGGTTATGAGCAGCGCCAAAAAACCGCCAAAAATTATGGCGTTCCATACGTCGGCGATGTTATCGCGGATGTAGCTTGACTGGTCGCGCACCTTAGCCACCGTAATATCCGGCGGCAGATTGCTGCGCTTGAGCTCCTCCATCCTGGCGTTGATATTATCGGTTACGTCCACCGTATTCGTCTTGGACTGCTTGCGCACGAAGGTCATGACGCAGGGCTCGCCGTTAGCGCTGGCGAAGGTGTCCTCGTCCTCCCAGTCGTCAAGCACGTCTGCCACCTCGCTGATGTATACGGGACGGCCATTGTCATTGGCCACCACCACCTGCTTGATATCATCAATGGTGTTATATTTGCCGACGGTACGCACAGTAATTTCCATGGCGTTGCTTTTGGCCTTGCCACCTGGCGTATTATAGTTGTTGGCGTTAATTTTATTTTTAATCGTCTGGTAGGCTATGCCGTATTCAGCCAGCTTTTCGGGCTTCAGCACAATGCGGATGGCACGTTGGCTGGCACCGACGACGTTAACCTCGGAGACGCCCTCCACCATCTGCAGCTCGTCCTTGATATTGTCCTCGATAATGCGGCGGATTTCGCCACGGCTGCGCGAGGTAGAGGAAAACGTATAGGCCACGATAGGACGCGAATTAAGGTCAACCGTCTGCGTCACAGGCTCATCAATATCATCCGGCAGCGACTTGCGCACGCTGGAAACCTTTTCGCGCACCTCGCTGGCCTTCACCTGCGGGTCTACGCCAATGTTGAATTCCAGCACCGTCTCGCTATATCCCTCCAAAACGGTGGATGACAGCGTCTTGATGCCAGAAACCTGGCTGACGCGGTTTTCTATCGGCTTAGTCACCAGCGTTTCCATCTCCTGCGGCGAAGCACCGTCATAGGTCACACGCACGCTAACGATTGGCAGATCCACATCAGGGTTCAGGTCTACACCGATTTCGGGATAGCAGCGGATGCCAAAAACCACCAGCAGCAAAATAAACATCGTGGTAAACACGGGCCGCTTGATAAATGTAGCAATCATCGTTATTTACCAGCCTTCGTCAGATCAATTTTACTGCCCTCGCGCAGCTTGTTGTGTCCTTCGGTGACAATGGTGTCCTTTTCGTCTACACCGCCAAGCACCTCGGCGATTTTGTCATCGATATAACCAACGCTCAGCACGCGGCGCTGCACCACGCCCTTGTCATCGGCCACAAACACCGTCTGCTGGTCGTCACGCATCACAATAGCCTGCACCGGTATCGTCAGCACATTTTCCTTAGGCGAGGCCAGCAGCGACACGTTAGCGTATATCCCCGCCAGCAGGCCGGCACTGTTATCCACGCTCACCTCCGCCGCAAACGTATGCGCCGGCAAATCGGCTACAGGTGCAATACGGGTGATTTGCCCCACCAGCCTTTTGCCAGGGTAGGCAGGCAGGGTGATATCTGCCTCGTTGCCCACGTGCACACCTGCTACCTGTCCCTCGGGAATGTGAATCGTCGTCTTCAGCCTGCTGATGTCCGCAACAGCGAAAACGGGCGTCCCGGCCTTGGCATAATAGCCCTCCTGGTAATAGCGCTTGGAGATAATGCCGGCCGCAGGGGCTACGAGCACCGTGCCTGCGGATTTAGACTCCATAGCCTGCAAATTGCCACGGGCAGCCTCCAGCCTAGCAGCGGCGTTATCACGGGCGAAGCGGAAATCATCCACTGCCTGCTGCGACACTGCGCCGGTAGCGAAAAGCTTCTCATAGCGCGCTAAATCGGTTTCAGCCTTACGCAGGTTTGTCTGCGCATCCAAAAAGCTGCCCTTGGCGTTCAACAGACTGGCAGCAGTATCCGCCTGCTCCAAAACAGCCAGCACCTGCCCCTGCGCCACGCTGTCACCCTCCTTGACGTACACCTTCTCCAGGCGTCCGTCCACCTTGGCAGCTACCTCGGCCTGCCACTCCGGGTCCAGGCGGCCCGAAAAGCTCAGACCGGGCGTAATCGTCTGCCGCACGGGGTGAGCAGTAACAACGGCGACGGTGCGCACCTGCGACATTTTGGCGGCACGCGCCCTGTCAGCCTGGATGTTGCTGTAAATGCGCCAGCCGATAATCACGCACACTGCCGCCAGCAGCCCCACGACTATTTTTACCTTACGGTTTTTGATGTTCACCTTGCTTCCTCCCAACACTCACAATACTTATACCCCACATCTTATCCCCATAACTTTAATTTTAGCTGAGTTTTGTAATTAATCGCAGTTAGAGATAGTAATATTATACTCCCTAGCTGCGCAGGTAGGCAAGGAGAAAGCAAAAGGACCGCCAGCTGGCGATCCCCCTTACTTGTATTACACAAATTTTATTTGCAGCTGTTTCCCAAGACCATGGGCAATCTTGCACAAGGTAGAAATAGAAGGCAGCGCCTGCCCTTTTTCAATACGACTGATATTCGACTGCCGTATACCTGTACGTTCTGCCAGCTCGGACTGCGTAAGATTCTGCTCGTTTCTGGCCTTTAGTATCATCATCATCAGTTGATATTCAAGCTCGCTTTCATCCCATTCCTTTTTGAATTCAGGATCAAGCATCTGCTCTTCAAGATATTTATCGAAATCATCCATTACAACCAACTCCTTAATCTCCTAATCTATTCATATAATCTTCACGTATTTTCTTAGCCCGCTCTATTTCTCTTGGCGGAGTTTTTTGCGTCTTCTTAATAAATCCATGGGTTAAAACCGCCTGATCACCAACAATGAAAAAATACATCACCCTACTGATATTTGTACCTACCTTAGCCCGAAGCTCAAAAATGCCATCCTCCAAAGCCTCGGACAATGGCATTCTAAGTGAAACTCCCATATCCTGCAACGCCTGAATAGAACGGAGCATCTTTAGACGCATTTTTATATCAAGACTATCCAGAAACTCCTTAACCGGAATTTTTCCGGTTTGATCCTTGTAAAACCTTATCTTCATGCCAATTATTCCTTTCATGATATATTGTATATCACAAAAGGAATAATTGCAAGCTATTATTGCAGTTTACGTTATTCCAATTTAGCATAATCAGCTAAAAAAAGACACCACATCAAAGCTGATGCAGTGTCTTGAGAAATGCTATAATATACTATTTTTACAGGCCAGCCTGCTCACGCAGCGCAGCAGCCTTTTCGGTGTGCTCCCACGGCAGGTCCACATCGGTGCGGCCAAAGTGGCCATAAGCTGCAGTCTGCTTGTAAATCGGGCGCAGCAGGTCCAGCTCGCGGATGATGCCTGTCGGGCTGAGGGAGAAGTTTTTGCGTACCAGCTCGGCAATCTTATCCTCACTGATTTTGCCGGTGCCAAAGGTTTCTACCAGCACGGATACAGGCTGTGCCACGCCGATAGCGTAAGCCAGCTGGATTTCGCACTTATCTGCCAGGCCTGCAGCAACAATGTTCTTCGCCACGTGGCGGGCAGCATAGGCAGCACTGCGATCCACCTTGGAGGGATCCTTGCCACTGAAGGCACCGCCGCCATGACGTGCCATACCGCCGTAGGTATCAACAATAATCTTGCGGCCGGTCAGGCCTGCGTCGCCCTGCGGGCCACCAATAACGAAGCGGCCTGTGGGGTTAATATAATATTTGGTATCGTCATCCAGCATTTCTGCAGGAACAACAGGTTTGATAACCTTTTCAATGATATCCTTGTGAATCTGCTCGTTGCTAACCTCAGGCGCATGCTGGGAGGAAATTACAATTGCATCCACGCGGGTAGGCTTGCCATCATCATATTCCACAGTAACCTGGGTTTTGCCATCCGGACGCAGGTACGGCAGTACGCCCTCCTTGCGCACGCGGGTCAGCTGCAGCGCCAGCTTGTTAGCCAAGTATGCAGGCATCGGCATATAGCTTTCGGTTTCGTTGGTGGCATAACCAAACATCATGCCCTGGTCGCCGGCACCGGTTTCCTCCTCGGCAGCCTTGCCCTCCTTGGCCTCCAGTGCCTTATCAACGCCCATAGCGATATCCGGGGACTGCTCGTCGATAGAAATCAGCACGCCGCAGGTGTTGCCGTCAAAGCCAAACTTAGCGCGGTTATAGCCAATGTTATTAATGGTTTCGCGGGCGATGCGGGCGATATCCACATAGCATTGGGTAGAAATTTCACCAAAAATATGCACCTGACCGGTAGTAACGATGGTTTCGCAGGCTACACGGCCCTTGGGGTCCTGCGTCAGAATGGCGTCCAAGACGGCGTCAGAAATCTGGTCCGCAATTTTATCAGGATGTCCTTCGGTAACGGATTCGGAAGTAAATAATTTTCTCATTGTATGCTCCTTTCATGAACAAAAAATCAAAATATGAGAGTGTAGGTGGTATAAAAAAAGGCGTTCCCACTCTGAGAACGCCTTAAATTATCTCTAGCATTCTCATCTTGCAGCTTGCCTGCAGGACTTAGCACCGTTTTACAGCTTTCACACTGCAATGGTTGCTGCGACTTCATAGGGCCATTCCCTCCATCGCTCTTGATGAGTAGTGTTAAATTGTTTACAAGTGCCATTATATAACAAAATCTGCTTTATGGCAAGAGGTTAAAAAGAATTTCACAAATTAGTTTTTCGCACGCTCCTGCCTAATCTTCAGGGCAGCGTCCAAAATCAGGTTGGCCACGTCCACCTTAGGCATTTGCGCCAGCTCGCGCACCTCGCCGTCAGCAAACAAGAACTTTACGATATTGGTATCGGCGTTGAAGCCTGCGCCTGCTGCCGTCACGTCGTTGGCCACAATCATATCCAAATTCTTTTTGACCACCTTTTCGCGGGCATTGGCCAAAAGGTTTTGTGTTTCGGCAGCAAAGCCCACCAGCACCTGATGCGTTTTTTGCGCGCCCAGGGTTTTGAGGATATCCGGGTTTTTATCCATAACGACCGTCAAAGCATCGTCAGTTTTCTTTTTAATCTTTTGGTCCGCTACGTCACGCGGACGGTAGTCGGCAACAGCAGCAGCCTTAATAACGATATCCACATCAGCGTAGGCATCCAGGCAGGCCTGCAGCATTTCGCCCGTGCTTTCCACCTGCACACAGCGCACGTTGGCCGGCACTGCCAAGGCCGAGGGACCGCTGATAAGCAGCACGTCCGCACCGCGCTCAGCTGCCATCTGCGCTACGGCATAGCCCATCTTGCCGCTGGAACGGTTACCCACATAGCGCACGGGGTCGATAGGCTCGCGCGTGCCTGCTGCCGTCACCAGCACCCGCAGACCACGCAGGTCGCCCTCACGCATAGCAAAAAAGGCATTCAAAAATTCCACAATCTGCTGCGGCTCGGGCAGGCGGCCGGGGCCGCTGGTGCCACAGGCCAGATGCCCGATTGCAGGCGGAAGCACCGTCACACCACGCTCCTGCAGCTTAGCAAGGTTTTCCTGGGTAGCAGCGTTCAGGTACATACCCGTATTCATGGCAGGGCAAACGATGATGGGAGCCTGCGCCGCTAGCAGCGTCGTGCTCAGCAAATCATCTGCTAGGCCACAGGCCATCTTCGCCAAAATGTTGGCAGTAGCAGGTGCTACGACAAAGGCATCTGCCCAGTTGGCCAGTGCGATATGCTCCACGTTAAATTCCTGGTTGCCGCTCCACATACCGGTGGCAACAGCGTTACCGCTAATCTCCTTAAAGGTGAGCGGCGTAACGAATTGCTGTGCATGCTCCGTCATCACCACACGTACCTCGCAGCCCTGCTTGCGCAGACGGCTGACAAGATCCACGGCCTTATAGACGGCAATGCCGCCGGTTACGCCCAAAACAATCTTTTTACCCTTTAACAAGGCTTCGTCCTCCCGCTATTATACGTTTTTAGTACGTTCGTAGGTAATGCTCTTGTTATAAATTTCCTTCAGGGCAGAGCTAACCTCTTTTTCGGGAGAATTAACCCCGGGGATGGTCAGCTCGCGTGCTCTTTTGGCTGCCAAAATAACCAGTGTATATTTGCTGTCAACCATTTCAGCTAATTCATCAATAGAAGGGTCCACCATAGACATTCTCTAATCACTCCTTAATGCATATTGAACTCAGTTTTTTGCCTGACAAATTCTATCTACGATAAAATACGTCCTAGCGACACGGTAACGCTCTGCCTCCATAATCGTCAGCACCTTCTGTGCTGCCTTTTCGGCGATGTCGTTCACAATAATATAGTCATACTCCGCCGCATAGGTCAATTCGCCTGCAGCAGACGCCATACGGCGCTTGATAACGTCCTCGCTGTCGGTGCCACGCTTGTAAATGCGTGCGGACAGCTCGTCTAAGGACGGAGGCACGATGAAGACGAAAACGCCCTCGGGAAAACGCTTTTTGATCTGCAGCGCACCCTGGATATCAATCTCCAGCAGCACGTCGCGCCCCGAATTTAACTGCTCCTCCACGTATTTACGCGGAGTGCCGTAATAGTTGCCATATACCTCGGCGTATTCCAAAAGCTCGCCCTGGTCGATCATCTCCTGCACCTGGGGCACAGTCTTAAAAAAGTAGCTTTCGCCGTCCACCTCGCCGTTACGCGGCGCACGCGTCGTCACCGAAATGGAATAGCCCAAATCCGGCAGACGGTCGCGCAAAAGCTGGCAGATTGTGCCCTTGCCAGCTCCCGACGGACCGGAAACCACCAAAAGAACTCCCTTAGGAGTAACATTTTCTACTTCGTTAGCCATAACCGGTGCTTACTCCTCTTCCTCTGCATCTGTAGTCTGTGCCACCAGACGGTTGGCAACAGTTTCCGGCTGCACCGCCGACAGGATTATATGACCGCTGTCAGCCACAACCACGGCACGGGTGCGGCGGCCATAGGTGGCATCCACCAGCATGCCCTTGTCACGCGCCTCCTGGATGATACGCTTAATCGGGGCGGATTCCGGACTGATAATGGAAATAATGCGGTTAGCGGCAACGATATTGCCAAAACCAATATTTACAAGCTTAATATCCATAGCTTCCTCCCGTTTTTACTCAATGTTTTGAATCTGCTCGCGGATTTTTTCAATCTCCGCCTTAATTTCTACGATAATCTGCGCCAGGGTATAATCGTTCGCCTTAGAAGCAATCGTATTAGCCTCGCGGTTAAACTCCTGGATCAAAAAGTCCAGCTTGCGTCCCACCGGCTGGTCAGAGGCAATGATGAGCTTAAACTGTTTGATGTGGCTCTTCAAGCGCACAATCTCCTCGGTGATGCTGGTGCGGTCGGCAAAAATTGCCACCTCCTGCAGCAGGCGCTCCGGCTCCACCGTAATATTGTTATCGGCAAGCAGATTGCTCAGACGCTCCTGCAGCTTAGCCTGGTATTCCTCC
>CAVKMV010000025.1:0-22059 GCA_963657675.1 Ruminococcus intestinalis | reverse complement strand
AGGTGTTTTATGGCTGCTGGAAGATAATAACAAAGGTATCGCTGATACCATCGACTATATTAAAAACAATCCTGATGTTAATACTGGAGATGTTATTAAGTATGCTCGTCAGTTTGTAGAAATCGTGTATGAGGATGAAGAAGAGTAAGACTATGCAGTTAGAACCCAGTGAAAAATATCGTTTGGTAGCGGAAAAGCTTATTCGTGACCTGCCAGAGTTTAAGGACATAAAGGACACGGATGTAAAAATAGCTTATCTTGCCAGCGATGAAGAGAAAAGGAAGAACAGGAAAATCGTATTTGCAGACTGTAACCGTGTAAGCAAGCGTTACAAATGGTGCTGCGAGTACGATTTTTTTATTGTTGTCTATGAGCCTAACATAGAATATTTTACAGAGCAGCAGCTAGGAACACTGCTACGGCATGAGCTACATCATGTGGGTATAGATTTTGAAGGCAATGAGAATAAGTATTACGTTGTTCCGCATGATGTAGAGGAATTTTGGGATATTATCAACGATAAAGGATTGAGGTGGTGGGAAATGAATGCCAAGGGGAATGAACCCGAACAGTCAGGCTAATTTGAAAAAGCCTGAAGATTTTACTCCGAAAGAGCTTCGAGAACGCGCGAAAAAGGGTGCTGAGGCCTCTGCCAAGGCACGCCGCAGGCTAAAGTCGTTCCGTGAGCTTGACGATGAGCAAACCACGGACGATGAGCGTATAGAAATGCTGGACGCGCTGAAGCTCAAGGCTAAGCGTGGTAATTTGCGGGCTTTTGAGATATATAGGGATACTATGGGGATGAAGCCCAAGGACGCTGGCGAGCACACCGAATACGAGGACGATGGCTTCACTGAGGCTATCAAGCGCAGCGCCGGGGAGGTCTGGAAATGATAGGCAAGCTCCGAACTATAATCAAGCCTGTAATCAAGTTTGAAAGCTTTAGTAAAAAGCAAATGCAGCTGTTGACGTGGTGGTGTGACCAGTCTCCCTACCACGATTACAATGGTATTATAGCTGACGGTTCCATCCGTGCTGGTAAGACAGTAGCGATGGCCGTCAGCTTTATTATTTGGGCAATGGACAGCTATGACAGCCAGAACTTTGCCATGTGTGGTAAGACGGTAGGCAGCTTCCGACGCAACGTCTGGACGTGGCTGAAGCCTGTGCTGCTGGTCCGTGGCTACGTAATCGAGGAATCACGCACAGAGAACCTTATCGTTGTGGCCAGGGGCGAGCGGTTGAACTATTTCTACATCTTTGGCGGCCGTGATGAATCGTCGCAGGACCTTATCCAGGGCGTTACCCTTGCGGGATTATTTTGCGACGAGGTGGCGCTCATGCCTGAATCATTCGTCAATCAGGCTTCCGGGCGCTGCTCTGTTACAGGTGCTAAGCTGTGGTTTAACTGTAACCCCGACAGCCCGATGCACTGGTTCTTGAAGAACTGGATAAATAAGGCGGATGAAAAGCGTCTACTACATCTTCATTTCCTGATGGATGATAATCCGTCACTTAGTGAGGCAGTGCGTGAGCGTTACCGCACTACGTATTCAGGCGTTTTCTACCAGCGTTTCATTTTAGGCGAGTGGGTGATGGCACAGGGTGCTATTTACCGCAATGCCTGGAGTGAGGAGCTTGTCTTTGATGATGACAAGCTGGAATACCTACTCAATAACCTACACGTTATGCGCCGCAGCATCACCATTGACTATGGCACAGTTAACCCTATGGTTTATCTTGATGTGCTGGACGATGGCAGTGACCTGTGGTTTATCCGTGAGTATTACTGGGACAGCAGGGCGGAGGGCAAGGAAAAGGACAACAGCCAATACGCAGATGATTTGCTGGACTTCGTGCGTGGTGTGGAGCTGTGGCCGACCAACGTGGTTATTGACCCCAGCGCTGCGTCCTTTAAGATTGAGCTGCGTAACCGTGGCCTGCACGCCAAGGAAACCGTGGAGACCATCAACGCCGACAACAACGTCATCGAAGGCATCCGCAAGGTCAACACACTCATGACACGCCGCCGCATCCATTTCCACAAAAGCATGAAGTACACCATTCAGGAGCTGACGTCCTATGTGTGGGATGACAAGGCATTGCAGACCAGCGGCAAGGAAAAGCCTGTAAAGGTTGCCGACCATGCCCCGGACGCCGTCCGTTATTATGTTAGTACTGTAGTAAGACCGAGGAGGATTGCTAATGTCTAAACGCAAAACAAGGGCGCTTGCAGCAGTATCGCCGCCAGCGCCACGCAGGATGAAGGTGCAGGACGCTTTTCAGAACGTGCTTGCCCGTCTGGGTACAGGCACACCTAACCTTTTGGAAAGCACGCAATACAGCCTGCAACGCATGACGCGTGATTTTAATACGCTGAATGCGCTATACCGTGAAAGCTGGATAGTACGTCGCATTGTGGACGTTATCCCGTCTGATATGTTGAAGAACTGGCTGACGATTACCAGCGGTATTGACCCTAACGTTGAAAAGAAGCTAAATTTGGAGCTGCGTCGCACACAGCTTATTGACAAGGTGAAGCGCGGCCTGCAATGGGGACGCCTTTACGGCGGTGCCTTGGGCGTTATGCTGGTGAAGCACCAGGGCACGGACCTGAGCCAGCCGCTGCAGCTTGACTGGATAATGCCTGGCGACTTTGCAGGGCTGCTTATCATTGACCGCTGGAACGGCGTTAATCCGTCAAGCGAGCTTATTGAGGATATAGCAGACCCTGATTATGGTTATCCCAGGTATTACACTGTTTCCGATCCGTCTGGCGGCGGCAGCGTCAAGATACACCACAGCCGTGTTATCCGCTTCACCGGCAACCAGCTGCCATATTGGGAAGAGCTGGCGGAGCTGCAGTGGGGAGCTTCTGTTATTGAATCCGTATTCGATGAGCTCAAAAAGCGCGACAACGTTTCCTGGAATATTGCCCAGCTGACGTTCATGGCCAATATCCGCGTATTGAAAATGCAGGACCTTGGGCAGCTGCTTGCGGCCACCGACAGCGAATCGCAGAAGGAGCTTTACAACACGCTGGAGGCACAAAACATGCTGCTGAACAACATGGGCATGCAGGTGATGGATGCGGCCGACGGACTGGAAACACACCAGTACACGTTTGGCGGCCTGGCCGATTGCTATCAGCAGTTTATCATGGATATCAGCGGTGCGGCCGAGATACCAGTGACGCGTCTGTTCGGGCGTTCACCCAGCGGCCTGAACGCCACAGGTGAAAGCGACCTGCAAAACTACTATGACATGATTGCTGAAAAGCAGGAATCAATTTTGCGGCCGATATTAAACAAGCTGCTGCCTGTGTTTGTGCTGTCGACGCTGGGGAGTATCCCAGAGGATTTTGACTTTGAGTTTGACCCTGTGGCAGAGCCGACCGATAAGGAACGCGCTGACCTTGCCAAGTGTGGCACGGACAATGTCGTGGCTGCGTTCAACGCTGGCCTTATCTCCCAGCGTACAGCGCTGCAGGAGCTTAAGCAGCAAAGCGAGCGTACAGGCGTCTGGACGAATATCACGGATGAGGATATTGAAAAAGCCAGCGACGAGGTGGAGCAGCCGGGGGAGATGGGAGCAATGCCAGGCATGCCGCCGATGGGCGGTGACGAGAATGCCCCTGACGCGCCCACAGCGGCCGCTGGCGGTGGCGAAAGCGTGGAGCAGGCACGAGCGCCCGTCAGGCAAGTAAAAAGTGCTGACACGGCGTTCTGGGGCGGTGTGGATGATTTTAATTCGCACCATAATCCTGAAAGCGGAAGGTTTTGTGAAGCTGATGGTGTTGGCGGTGGCGGCGGTAATGGGGATAAACAATCAAAGCCAAAACAAAAACCCAATAAGCCCTTGCAAAAAGATAGAAGTAGAGGTAAACTTGTAAAAGGTGGGGAATGTACTTTAGCGACGCCTGCTTTTGGTTCTCAAGCTGAACTTGATGGACATTGGAAGCGTCATGGTTCACAGTATCCTGACTGGACTAAAGAGCAATATGAACAACATGCGGTTTGGCTTGCTGAACAAGCACCAAAGTCTGGTGGTATACGTGGCTATGAAATGGGAAAAAATATTGTTGTTCGGTACGACCCTTATAATAATGATTATGTTAAGGCTGACGTTAGAACAGGCGTTGTTACTATGTTCAAGCCTACATTAAAGGCCATTTACTTTGAAAAATGGAGAAAGGCTGAGGGGAATAAGAAATGAAACACTTATGTCCTGTTTGTGGTCAATACGAATTTACAAGACGCAGTGCCGAACCATTGGATTGCTGCTTTTTGGGTTGCGAAGTATGCGGATGGATTGATGATGCGCTACTGGAACTTGAACCGGATTTCAATGGTGGCGAGTTAGGGATTTCTCTCAACCAGGCGCGTGCCGAATGGGCGGCTAAGCATCCCAAGGAGTAACCAATGGGCGATTTCAACACGATCTACAAAATCCTTGCTGCCTTAAGGGCTGCCATGGATTTTGTAGTCTTTGACATGAATCTGATTTCCGCAGAGCGTTTAGGTGTTTCTGAGCCCAGACGGATTGCTCTGCTGATGATGGTGGTTCAGGCTGGCTATGTTACAGGCCTGTCATTTGATGAAACTGCCACCGGTGATGTAATGATAAGTGTCGGGCGTCCAAGGCTGACGTTAAAGGGACTGGAGTATTTAGAAGAAAACACCTTTATGAAGCAGGCCTACAGGGCTGCTAAGGGAATAAGGGATTTGTTATCGTAAGCGTAACCAGTAAATTACTGGTTGCGCTTTTTTGTTTGAGGTTAGACCATGAGAAAATTTCAGATGCCGCGAGTCATTGAGCGTTCATACGCGCGCGCCATTGACCGCTTAATGCAAGGATTGAAGCGTGAGCTTGCTCACGTTACCAGTCCTTTTTTTATTGCCGACGTACTGCGACGGCTGGCGCGTTCACCTACCTTCCGCAAGGCCTGCGAGCAGCTTGCACGTAACATGGCAACACATTTATTCAGGGACGGGCATAAGACGTGGCGGGCTGCTGCTGCCGGCGGTAGCAGGGGGAGGATGATATATAACGCCTTAAAGCGTGAGCTGTCATCGCCCCAAATCGCCAGCACCTATCAGGGTATTATCGACCGCAATGCCGAGCTCATACGCACTATGCCGCTGGAGCTGGCAGAAAAGGTGAGCCGCAAGGTCGCCAAGGGCTACGAGCAGGGCTTGCGGCCTGAGGCTATGTTGCAGGATATTCTAGACGAATATCCGCACATGACCGAAGCACACGCACGCCTTATAGCCAGGACGGAAACGTCCAAGGCCAGCACGGCTCTGACGCAGGTGCGTTCGGCTGAGGCAGGGCTTGAATGGTACGTGTGGCGCACATGTGAGGACTCACGGGTCCGCAGCGCGCACGAGCACATGGAGGGCGTACTTATCCCGTGGAGCGAAGCCCCTGCACCTGAGGTGCTCAACCATGAGAGGTCACAGGGCAGCTACCACGCGGGAAATATTTATAACTGCCGCTGCTATCCTGAGCCGCTTATCCGCTTTGACCAGGTGGCCTGGCCTGCTAAGGTGTACCGCAATGGCAGGATAGAACGCCTGACCTTAAATCAATTCAAAAAACTACTACCCGGAGGTGAGCTGTGATGCCCAGAGCATATTTTGGCTCGCGTATCTCCGACCACATACTCAAAACGCCCGAGGGCTTTCTTGTCTGCAAGGATGTGCCTATTGCCCGCACAGGCATACAGGAATACCGCGGCGCGGAATTCGGCGCACAGGACAGCGAGCGCGTCTATGACGTACAGCGTCCTGAAAGCGAGGTCTTTGACCGTGCTGCCGTGGCGAGCTTTGAAGGCAAGCCTGTATGCGACGAGCATCCGCCTGAGGATGTTACTCCCGATAATTTCACCCGGTACATCAAGGGTGTTTGCCGGGACGTGCGTCGGGGAGACGGTGACCTGCGAAACTGCCTGGTTGCCGATTTACTTATTTATGACGCCGACCTCATTAAAAAGATTGAGGGCGGCAAGAGAGAAATCTCTTGTGGCTATGACTGCTTGTGGAACCCCACGGGCGCTGCCAGCTATGACCAGCTGGAAATCCGTGGCAACCACGTTGCAGTTGTGGATAAAGGCAGGGCGGGGCACAAGGTTGCTATCCGTGACACTGCCAAAAATCAAAAAGGAGGAACTAAAATGTCAAAATCCCTGTTTGGCCGCATCCTGAAAGCTTTGGCACTGGATGCCGACACTACACCTGAAGATATGGAGGCGGCGGCTAAGCTTGCCGGTGGCGCTGATGCTACCCCGCACGCCGCTCCTGCAGCCGCTCCGACCCCTGCACCTGCTGCACCTGCACCCGCTGTACCGGTGCCGCAGGCAGCACCTGAGAAGAGCGCCGTTGACGCTGACCTTGACGCACGCCTGAGCAAAATTGAGGACGCTATTGCGGCACTTTCTGCTCCTAAGCAGTCAGAACCGCAAAAGCCCGAGCCTGACGCTTTGGACGCGCTGGAGGAAGAGCTGCAGCAGGGCGCACCTACAAGCGACGAGGACGACGTTGTGGAGGCACCGGAGAAAATCAACGCCGAGGACGCTGTCGAGGAACCTGAAGCAGAAGCAGAAAACGCTCCTGTCCCTGCAGCCGCTGAAGCACGTGATGCCGCTATGACCATCATCCGCAGCCTGAGGCCTGCTATTGCCAGTCTGCCTGCTGCACAAAGAAAGCGTGCTGCTGACTCTTTGGCTACCCTGATTAAAGGCAACATGAGCTACGACAGCCAGTACGGCGAGCTGCTTGCTATCCGCAAACGCAACGCCAAGACACGCGTTATGGACAGTGGCGCTGATGATGGTGCGCTGGGACGTGCCATCCGTGACAAATACAACCCGCATTACAAAAAGAACTGAGGAGGTTTAGATTATGACTGGTAAAGCTATTGGTATTTCTCTTAACTTGGGCTATCCCGGCAACTACGCCCGCACCCCGGACGATATTGTTGCCAGCCGCCTGCTGGACGCTGAAAGCGCTGCGATTCCGTTCGGTGCTGCTGTGTGCATCAACAGCGACAACACCTACAGCGCCGTTACCGAGTCCACCACCGCCGCCGATATTGCAGGCGTTGCCCTGCGTGTAGTAAAGCAGGCTATCAGCTATGCTGAGCAGAACTACACCGAGTATCAGCCCGGTGCTTATATGAGCGTGCTGGAGCGTGGTGCTGTAACCGTTACCTGCAACGTCGGTACTCCGACCGCCAACGGCAAGGTGTACCTGCGTGTTAAGGCTAACACTTCTATTGCTAACGGTGTTGTCGGTGGCTTTGAGGCTGCTGCCGATTCCACCAACACTATTGAAATTCCTAACATGCGCTGGACTAATGGCGTTATGGATGCAAACCGCATCTGCGAAGTAACCCTGCTGACCCGCGCAGCTGCTTGATAAGGAGGTAAAAGAATATGGGCGTACAATTTGGCGGCGCTGACATCAGCGCACGTAACCTTGGCAACTTTGCCATGAAACAGGGCGGCGGCAAGGCGTTCCGCGGCAGCGCCTGGGATGCTGCCACATCTTCCGGTATGGCGTATCTGACCGGTGAGCTGGAAAAGCTGGACCCGAAGGTAAGAGAGCCGCTCACCTCCGTAACCTGGCAGCGCGATATCGTGGCCAAGACTGGCGGCGGCTGGGTGGAATACACCAGCACCTTTGACGTTGATTATGCTACCAGCGGCGCAAACGGCAACAGCATTACCGCGTCCGGCGCGACCACTATCCCTGTTATGCAGGTTGATTTGGGCAAAAACATGTATAAGGTATCCACCTGGATGCACGCTATGCAGATTCCCTTTATCGACCAGGCAAAGCTGAAGCAGATCGGCCGCAACCTTGAGGATTTGCTGGACAAGGGCGTCAAGCTCAACTACAACAAAACCCTTGACCTTAACGTTTACAACGGCTTCAAGGAGGCAGGCACTACAGGCCTTTTGAACGACCCGAACGTTGTTATCCACGCTGTAGGCAACGGTGCTGCAGGCACTTCTACCTGGAAGACCAAAACCCCGGACGAAATCCTGCACGACATCAACAACGCGCTGGTTGCTTCCTGGACTGCTTCCGAGTACGACATGGAGGGCATGCCTAACCACGTACTGATTCCGCCTGAGCAGTATGCATATATCAACATGCAGAAGGTTTCTGACGCTGGCAATATTTCCGTGATGGAATACCTGATGGCTAACAACATTGCCAAAAACCAGGGCGGCGATATTACCATTGAGCCCTGCCGCTGGTGCATCGGCGCAGGCTCCTCCGGCAAGGATCGCATGATGGTATATGTGAACGATGAGGACAAGGTAAACTTTGACATCACCGTACCCATCACCCGCGCCTTTACCCAGCCGAGCGTGGAGCGTGCCGCTTATCTCACCCTCTATGCCGCACAGATTGGCCAGGTTAAATTCAACTACTACCAGCCTGTAGGCTACTACGACGGTATCTGATTAATTGCTTGCATAACGTGCATGTTTCACGTAGACATGCACGTTATTTCATTATGGAGGTTTATGCATGATTATATTGACTAAAAAACGCTTTTGCTTTGAACATCCGTCTGACGTCACTCTGAGCTTTATCTCCAAGGGCGGTATGGCCATCGAGGATGCCCCGGACTGGATTGCAGAAAGCGCGCTGTATCCGCTGGCGCTGGCTGACGGTGACGTTGTTGTGGTCAACGGTGCAGGTGCCAAGGCTGAGGCCGAGGCCGTCGCCAAGGCACGCACCAGCCGCAGGCGCACTACCAAAAGCGAAGCTGAGTAATGAACGGGAGGTGCTGTTATGTACCATCCTTTAACGGCGCAGGCCAGCAACATCAAAACACGGGAGAACCCGTCTTACACGCTGGATGATTTTCTTGCGTTCTATCCACAGTTTGCAGGGCTGGTCCCTGACGTAGTATTGAGCAGCTTTGTGGAGCTGGGGCAGGCGTGTGTTGCACGGCAGCGCTTTGGCAAAATGTGGCAGCTGGCCATTGGTTTATTTATTGCCCATTTCTGCACGCTGTATCTGCAAAATGCGGCTGATTCAGGAACAGCGGCCGCCGACGTTCTGAACGCCGCACAGGCTGCAGGCGTGGTCACGAGTGAAAGCGCTGACGGTGTTTCCTACTCCATGGACACGTCCATGCTTAGCCAGGACCTTGCAGGCTGGGCGGCCTTTAAGCTTACGGCCTTTGGTTCGCAGTTTGCAACGCTGGCCAGGCTTGTAGGCAAAGGCGGTATGTATGTATGGTAAGCATCAAAACCACACGCAGGGTTGTTGTCGAGGGCGGGCTTGACGGTATACTGAACAGGATTAAAGGCCTGCAGAAGCTTTACGTCGGTATTCCGCAGGCTAAATCCTTACGTGGCGGCGAGCCTATCAACAACGCCAGCCTGCTGTATATCCACACCCATGGTATCCGTAAAAAGCCCATGCGTGAGGAAATGCAGAAGCAGATGGAACAGGGCAAAAAATACAGTGTGGCCATGCAGATGTATGTACAGGCGCACGGTTCGCCGCTGTGGCATTCACCGCCGCGACCCGTTATCGAGCCTGCATTGAAGGCACACAGCAAGGAGCTGGCCGAGGAATTTTCCAAGGCCGTGAAGGCTGTTGCTGTTGGCGATATGGCCAAGGCCAGCCGCTTTGCGCAGCGCACAGGCATGCTGGCGCAGAACTATTGCCGCAGCTGGTTTACGGATGTGCGCAACGGATGGGCGCCCAATTCGCCCGCCACCATCGCCAAAAAGACCAGGGGAAGGGGCGGAAAAACCAATCCGCTTATCGATACGGACGCTATGCGTAAGGCTATTATTTATGTTGTGAGGTGATGTGTATGGTTAATGTAGGACGTGTGATCCGCTCAGGACGTTTGGGCTGCCAGCGCATCACCGTAAAGCGTTATTCCGCCAGCTGGCAGGATGGCACCTATACCAGGGACGAGGATAATCCTATTGTATTCACCGTGGCGGCCATCGTCACCGTGGCACAGGCAAAGGATTTGCAGCTTGTGCCCGAGGGCGACCGCATCACAGGCGCTATGAAGTTTTTGACCAATGTGGGGCTGCACGCGACCAACGGCGAGGCGATCAGCGATGAGCTTATCTGGCGCGGAGCACGCTACAAAATCCTGACGGTCACACCTGATATTGATTATGGCTTTTACAGGTCAATCGGCACAAGATTGGACGGTGATGGCATTGGTTAAGAGCATGGCGGAGCTGGAGTCCGTTTTTTGGGCAGAGCTGATGGACTTGCTGGGATATGACACGTCGGTAACACCGCCGCCTGTAAGACGTTCCTGGCCTGCTGACGGCGCACCTGACTGGCGTATTACGGATAATGTGGTATTTATGCAGATATCCGAAGCAGGGAACGCTTACATGCAGGCCGTGGACAGCGTGCTGGAGGAAGCGGGGCAGGACCTTGTACTGCACAGGGCAGGCACCCGCACCCTGCAGCTCAAGCTTATAGCTTACGGCCCTGACTGCTACGAGTCACTGCTTGCAGTGCGCATGGCACTTGCAGGCGGCAGGCCTGAGCTGAGAAAACAGAAAATCTATCCTGTAGGCGCTGCTGATTCCGTGCAATATGTCCCCGAGCTGTTTCAGGGACGCTGGTGGAAGCGCGCCGATTTATCCATGACATTTAACTGCCTGATGGTATTCGATACGCCTGTAAAAGCTATTGAGCAGGTGGAGGTTACTATCAGGGCGAACGAGCCGGGGAATAAGGTTATCGAGCCCGGCGGTATTATTATTAAGAAAGGGTGATTTTGATTGACTTTAGACCTGACTCCGATTGTCGACGTTATCATTAACCTGTCAGCCAAGAGCGCGGCGCGCAAGGGCTTCAACCTGGGGCTTGTCATTGGCACGTCTGCCGTCATTCCTACCGACGAGCGTGTGCGCGTATACACTGGCGCCGATCAGCTGCTTAGTGATGGCTTTACCGAGGAATCTGAAGAATACGAAGCAGCCTTGCTGTATTTTTCTGCCAGCACCAGTCCCAAGCGCTTAGCTGTTGGCCGCTATGATGAAGCTACCGATACTACCAGACTGACTGCCTTGAGGGCCTGTCGCGCTGCTAACTCCGAATGGTATTGCTTTGTGGAGCTGGGGGCTTCCGAGGGCGATATCAAGGACGCAGCTATGTGGTGCGAGGCCGCAACGCCTGACACACTACATCTCTATACAACCGATAGCGCGAATGAGCTTGACACTACAGGCGATGAAAAAAGCATTTTCAAGTATTTACAGGAGAAGAATTACCGCCGCAGCTTTGGTATGTATTGCGGTCAGACGGATACCCCGAACGCTGTTGTCGCTGTTATGGGCTATGCTATGGGGGCAAACCGTGGCACCAGCGGCAGTGCCTTTACCCTGGCCTACAAAACTCTGCCTGGAATAACCACGGACGATTTGATCGAAACACAGGTAGAGCACATTTGCGGCAGCTCCACCACCACGGGCAATAACGGTAACGTCTACGTCAACCGTGGCGGCGATTATGATATCCTGCAGCAGGGCTATATGGCCGACGGCACCAGCTTCGACGAGATTTTATATCTTGATATGCTGAAGAACGAAATCACTTTAAATGTGATGGATCTGCTGTATCAGAACCGCAAAATCCCGCAGACCGAAAGCGGCGTGACCAGCATTATCAACGTCATCAACGCGGCCTGCAAGAAGTTTGTTAACTTCGGCTTTATCGCACCGGGCAAGTGGAACGGTAACGAATGTCTGGGGCTGCAGAACGGTGATTACCTGCCTGACGGCTATCTTGTACAGAGCGAGGCCATTGACGACCAGTCGCAGGCTGACCGCGACAAGCGCAAGGCACCGCCGATTTACGTTTGCGTGAAGCTGGCAGGCGCTATTGAGTTTGTTACTATCGAAGTTAACGTTAACCGCTAAGGAGTGAAACAATGGAACAGACTACTTATAGCTTCAGTGATTTGGCGGGTTCTATTTCCCAGCCGACCTTTGGTGCATATATTTTTGACGGTACAGGCGTTGGCAGCGTGACCGTCAGCAAGGCCACCGACCGCACCGCACATGACGTTGCCGCCGACGGTTCCGTCATGGTGTCCAAGATTGCGGGCAACAACGGCACTATTTCCATCGAGGTACAGCAGACCTCCAGCATCCACAAATGGCTGACTGCCTGGTTCAACGCACTGTGGCAGTTGCCTACCAGTGAATGGGCAAGCACCTCTATTACCCTGCGTAACACCGCAACGGGTACAAGCCATATCTGCTCAGGCGTATCGCCGCAGAAGGAGCCCGACACTCCCTACCAGAGCCAGGGGCAGCACGTGACCTGGACGCTGATGTGCGCGGAAATTACTAATCTGCCTATTTGATGGAGGCTGTGAATATGCTGAAGCAAAAAACAAAAAATATTGAGGTGGGCGGCAAAACCTACCAGCTCACCAAAATGGACGCGCGTACAGGCTCCTACGTTGCTTTTAAGGCGGCGGGAGTGCTGGCGCCTGCCATGGGAAGCAGCGCGGCCATCGCCAGTGCGCTGACGGGTATGCCGCGCAAGGATTTTGACGAGCTGCAATCGCTGCTGCTCAAAACGGTGAACCGCCTGGTTGAAGCACCCAACGGCCAGCAGCTGCCTGAGCCCGTGCTTACGGCTAAGGGCGATTTTGTGGATGCGGAGCTGGGTTATGACGTTATTTCCGTCATCAAGCTGACCGTTGAGGCATTGATGTTTAACGTTGGCGGTTTTTTCGGCGAAGCCGGGTTAAAACTTCCGGCGGAGTAAATTTGCCTTACGAGCCGCTGGCTTATCCTACACTTGATGCTTTTGCCATGGCACCTGTTGCTGCAGGGCTGTGGCAGCAGCACGAGCTGTTTGACGGCACCTATGATTTTGACGATCTGCTGGATGCGCATGAGCTGTTGGCCGTGAAGGCCGAGAACGCATGGAGGGCGCAGCAGGCCGCAGAAAGGAGGAGGGCTCAGTGAGTAATATTTTGGAAGAATACCTGGTCCGTGTGGGTGCCGAGGTTGACAAGGACGCCTTTAACGGTGCGTCACAGGCTATAAACGGCCTTGCAGGCACTGTCGGTAAGCTGGGGAGCGTACTGAAATACGCAGGCGTTTTCGCTGCTGTTGCCAAGGTTACGGAGTCCGTTGTCGATAACATTCGTGCTGTTGCCGAGGCCGATATGGAATACCAGAAGCTGGCCAGCCGTATGTGGACGACCAAGGAAACGGCGAAATCCTTGAGCGTGGTATTAAAGACCATGGGCGCGTCACAGGAAGACGTCGCCTGGGTGCCTGAGCTGCGTGAGCAGTTTTTCCGCCTGCGTCAGGAGATGAACGCTTTGGCAACGCCTGCTGATGCAGACGGTCAGCTGAGCTGGATACGTGAGATTGGCTACGACGTACAGTCACTGCAGCTAAAGCTCAAAATGCTAAGGGAGTGGGTTGTCTACTACCTGATTAAGTACCTGCAGCCGTACATTAAGGAATTCCAGGAATTCATAAAATGGCTCAACGATAAATTTGGCAAGAACATGCCGGAGCTGGCACGCAAGGTTGCCAGTGTATTGGCCGGCATTGTCCGTGTTGCTGTATCGCTAGTCAAGGCATTAAAGTGGCTGTTTTCGGGCATCTATAATTTCATTGACGCGCTGCCCGCCAAGAGCAAGGCGCTTGTTGCTGTCTTTGCCGTCGTAGGTGCTGCGATTATGGCAGGACCGTTCGGCCTGATGCTGATGGCCATTGGCGGTGCGCTGATATTGCTGGAGGACTTCTTTGGCTACCTTGAGGGCAGGGAGAGCAGTAAAACGCTGGCTCCACTCTGGAAGTGGCTGACGGATGAAAACAATCCCCTGAGGCGCTTACTGGACGCTGTCCAGAAGGCTGTAGCGGAAATCTTGAAGAACCTTACGGAGCTGATCGAGAAGGTATTCAACGAAGAGCGGCGCAAGGAAATAATGAAGGCTGTTGATGAAGTCGCCAAGGGTGTACAGGCTATAGCGGACGCTCTTGCGGATATCATAGGCAGTATGTCAGGTAACAACAAGGGCAAAGTAAAAAGCTTCTGGAGCTTCTTTGGAGATGAAGTGGGGCACACCATTGACATGGTGCTGAACCTTGCCAAGGCAGTCGGTAAGGTGCTGCAGGCCATGGGCAAGGCTAAAAACGGCGATTTGCTGGGAGCAGGCAAAATGCTCCTGGACGCCGGTGAGGATATTATGGAGGCGGCGAGCCATACCAAGGTAGCCAGGCTGCTGAAAGCAGGCGCACAGGCAATGGGGCTTACTGGTGATCAGGACCAGCGGGCGCAATACGCTATGCAGAAGCTTATAGGCTTAGGCTGGAGCAAGGAGCAGGCCGCCGGCATTGTCGGTAACCTGCTGCAGGAGTCGGGGATGGATACCACGAGCGTAGGTGACGGCGGCACATCAGGCGGTATTGCCCAGTGGCACAACGAGCGCTGGGACGCGCTGAAAGAATACGCTGCTAATACCGGCAGGGAATGGACGGACTTAGATGCACAGCTTGAATATCTGGACTATGAGCTCAGGAACGGCGAAAGTGTCGCAGGCAATGCCTTACGCAGACAAACCACTTCCGAAGGTTCAGCACAGGTATTCAGTGACATGTTTGAGCGTCCTGCTGCTGAGGCTGCTAATAACGCCCAGCGCATGGCCAACGCTGCCGCCGTCTATGACACATATAACAACGCTGAACATGGTGTTACCGGTAGCTACAAACTGCCGCTGTTTGACCCGACAGGGCTTAGTGGTACCTATGCTGCAAGCAGTGCCGGCAATTTTCCCAGCAGCTACGCACCCTACTATAACAGCGCCACGACTACGACCAATAACGGCGGCAACAGCTTTGTGTTCAACATCAACGGAGCAGGCGACCCGACGGCCGTGGCTAATGCTACATACGACCAATTTTTGAAGGCATCTAACGGAGGTAACAGGCTGATATGAGTACATTACCGGGAGCATTGACAGGAGCGCTGGCTGTAGGTGCTGCTGGCAGCGTGCTGGGGACAGGCACAGCCAACACACTCAGCGCACTGTATTCTGCCGGCAGTCTGGTGTCTAAGCTGGTCAGCGGGCAGGGGCTGTTTAAGCAGGATAACGCATACACGCCGACGCTGTGGGGCAGCGGCTTGGGTATCCAGCAGGCTGTAATGGTTAAAACCAACATCGGCGGTTTTGTTTTTGATGCTGTCTTTTCCACCGACACGGAGCACAGCATGACCATCACGCAGAACCCAGTACAGACTGGTGCCAACATGAGCGACCATGCTTTTGTTAATCCTGTACGTATCACGATGCAGGTGGGTGTTTCTGACGCTATGGGCTATCGCAGCGGCGCAGATTATGGCAGCGACGGACAGACAAAATCCGTACAGGCCTACCGCCTGCTGTGCAAGCTGCAGGAGCTGCGCACGCCTATGAAGGTGGTCACACGCCTGAACACCTATAACAATATGCTGATTGAAAGCATCGAGGTCAGCGATGATGTTTCCACGCTGTGCGCGTTCAAGGCCACAGTGAACCTTGTGCAGGTGCTGGTTGTCAACGTGGGCACTGAAAAGGTATCTGCGAGGGACTGGACGACAGCCAAGCAGCAGTCCGCCAAGGAAACCACGCCGCAAAAACAACCGACACTAGCTAGAAGTGCGGAGAAAGCTTTGGGGGTGCCGTAATGAGCTATTATGAAATACCATTGACAACGGCCGCCTTTAGCCAGACCACGTTTAAGCTGACCTTAGGTGGTGACCGCAATATAAATATCCTGCTGAGGCTGAGGTATTACGATTTATACAGTCTGTGGGTGGCGGATATCGTGGATAATTCCACAGGCACGGATTTAATCACAGCACTGCCGCTGGTGCCTGGCGTTAACCTTTTGGAGCAGTACGGCTATCTGGATATCGGCAGTGCATATATCGTGGCTGTGGAGCCGTCCACGCTGCAGCAGCCTGACAATGAGACGTTAGGCAGCACGTGGGTTCTATTGTGGGGTGAGCCTGATGAGTAACTATTTATGGATGCGCAAATGGAAAATCCTTGTTACCGACAAGCAGGACAAGGAAGCGTTGAACGTCTCTGACCTGCGTGTCGTGTTCAATATCCGCCGTGCGAGGGAGGCTGCTGCCTTTGCGACTGTAGAAATCTACAATCTTACCGCCGACACCGAAAAGAAAATCATCGAGGAAGGCGACCGCATTATTATTGAAGCAGGCTACGAGGGCTATCTTGCTACGGACGCCGAAGGCAATATAACCGAGCAGAAGGACAAGGACGGCAACACACAGGAAAAGCAGTACGGCAAAATCTTTGACGGCGAGGTTATCTGGCCCAGCAGGCGCAAGGAAAACAACACGGATTATGTGCTGGCGCTGGTCTGCGTTGACGGCAACAACGTGTTGAAGCAGAACTTTGTCAAGAAAACGCTGACGAAGGGCCTGAACCAACGTCAGGTCCTTGCCGCCGTGTGCGATAAATCCGAAACCAAAATACCCACGAACACCATCACTCAGGGACTGTCGGGGCAGAAGCTGCCAAGGGGCAAGGTGATTTTCGGCGAACCGAGGGACGCCATCAGCGACATTGCCAGGGGAAACGGTGCCAGCTATTGGATAGAGGACGGCCAGCTGAACATGACGAAGCTGTCCGACCCTGCAAAGGATGAGGCAATCGTCGTATCACCCACCACAGGCCTTGTGGGAACCCCGACACAGACCCAGTACGGTGCTAACTTTAAGGTGCTGCTTAACCCTGCGATTAAGATGGAGGGCTTGGTACAGATTAAGGCTGAAATCAATGAGGCGCAGTCATCACCTGGCAGCCAGCAGTCACAGCTTGACCCTGACGGAATTTATCAGGTGATCGAGGTTACACACCACGGTGACACCTGTGGTAATGACTGGTACACAGACTGCAAAACCGTCAGCAGGTACGGCACAGGCGCGCTGCCTGCTCTCTTGTCCAATGCAGCGCAGAACCCGAATGGAGCGTGATAATATGATTAATCTGAATGAACGCGCACCCAGTGAGGAAAGGCAGGGACGCTTGAATGAACGCGCCGCCGCGATTAAGACGCGTGTTGCTATCCCTGGCATTATACAGAGTTTTGACGCCGCGGCGCAGACCGTTACCGTCCAGCCCGCACTCAGGGAAAAAATAATCACTGACGGTGACGAGGTATGGACGGATATTCCGCTTTTGGTGGACGTGCCTGTAGCCCTGCCACGTGCAGGCGGTTACGCGTTGACGCTGCCTATACGCTCAGGCGATGAGTGTCTTGTGGTTTTTGGCGATATGTGTATGGACGGCTGGTGGCAGTCCGGAGGCGTACAGAACCAGGTGGAATGTCGCAGGCATGATTTGTCTGACGGCTTTGCCATCGTCGGTGTCTGGAGCCAGCCGAGGGTATTGCCAAACTACAGCACAGGTTCGGCGCAGCTGCGTAACGATGACGGCAGCGCCTATGTGGAAATTACAGGCAGCACCATTAATATTGTGGGCGGCGTTGTCAATATCAAGGCAGGGACGGTGAACATCAATGAGTAATGCGACCCGTCTGGGGGATATGGACACAGGCCATGATGCCTGCCCACCTACAGCGCTGGTCACTGCCAGCAGTAACGTGTTTATCAACGGCAGGGGCGCAGGGCGTGTGGGTGACAGCTATGCGGCGCATGGGTGCATTAATCACCCTAGCCATAGCGGCGTTATTGCCAGCGGCAGCAGCAGTGTGTTTATCAACGGCAGGGCTGCAGGCAGGATTGGCGACGCCGTCAGCTGTGGCGGCTCTGTTGCCGAGGGCAGCGGCAATGTGTTTATCGGAGGTTAGTCATGAAGTACAGACGATTGGACGATAACTGGGACTATTGCTTTGGCCGTGGCCAGCAGAATTATCTTACAGGCGTTGACGCGGTGGCTCAGGCCATCAAGTCGCGCCTGCTTTTGCTATACCATGAATGGTGGGAAGACCTGGAGGACGGCTTGCCGCTGTGGGAGCGCATTTTGGGCACCAGCGGCAGCGAGGAGAACAGGCAGGCGGTTGACCTTATCATCCGTGACCGTATCAGCGGCACGGACGGCGTCAGCAGCGTGCTTCAGTTTGAATCCAGCTATGAACGCAGAAACTATAAATTCAAGGCGACCGTGGAAACGCTCTACGGCACGCTGTATATCAGTAACGAAGGGGAGGTGTAGTTGTGGCTTATTTTAAGCCTTATGTAGACAGTACAGGCCTGCACATACCTACCTATAACGATATTTTGGAGGATATGATTGCTGCCATGAAGGAGATTTATGGCACGGATATCTATTTGGGCAATGACAGCGCCGACTACCAGCTTTTGTCCATCTTTGCGCTGAAGCAGAGCGACACGCTGCAGACGCTGGCCTATTGCTATAACGCGCGCTCGCCTGAGACAGCCATCGGCACCAGCCTAGACAGCGTGGTCAAGCTAAACGGCATTAAACGCAAGGCTGCAGGCCACAGCACCTGCCAGGTGCTTATCAAGGGCGAGCCGTTCGCACAGATTACAGGCGGAGCGGTGAAGGACAGGGCAGGCCTGACGTGGAACCTGCCTGCTAGTGTTGTTATCGGCAGCGATGGCAGCACCTACACCGTGGCCACCTGTGCGACGGCGGGGGCGGTATCCGCTCTTGCCGGCGATATTAACCAGATTGAGACGCCTACCTATGGCTGGGTGTCGGTTATCAATGAGGTGTCAGCGGTGCAGGGGAATGCGGAGGAAACAGACGCAGAATTACGCCAGCGCCAGACCATCAGCACGTCCAATCCGTCACAGACCATGCTTGCAGGCACCAAGGGCGCTATTGCGGCGCTGGGTGACGTATCCCGCTATGCGGTTTATGAGAACGACACAAACGTCAGCAGCGTGACGGACGATAATCCTTATGGGCTGCCTGCTCATTCTGTCACCTGCGTCGTGGAGGGCGGCACGGACGAGGATATTGCAGAAGCGATATATGTGCATAAGGGCATTGGCTGCTACACCAACGGTGACGTCGAGGTGCAGTACACGGATCAGAACGATTACGTGAACACCATCCGCTTCTACCGTCCTGAATATAAAAATATTTACGTTAAGTGCGTGCTGAAAAAATACACAGGCTATGTATCCAGCATTCAGGCCAGCGTGAAGACGGCTATATATAATTATCTGGCAGCACTCACTATTGGCAGTGACGTTTCGGCGTCCATCCTGGCGAATATCATCACGGACTGCAATCCGTCACTGACCAAGCCGATATTCGGTATTAAATCCCTGCAATTAGGGCTGGCTGCTGACTCTGTGAGCGCTGCTGACGTTGATATCGGTTACAAGGAAATCCCTAATCCCGTATTTGATAATATCGAGGTGACGGTGGATGCTTGATTTGGCTTATTATAAACGCCTTGTGACCAGCGAATACCGCAGGAGCCCAAAGTTTACGGCTATGGTGGCAAAGCTTGCAGGCTATGGTCTTGACCTGGACAGCAGTGCGGACAATATGGTGAGCGCGTTCGATATCGACCACGCCACAACGGCGCAGCTGGATATTTTGGGTATTATCGTCGGTGTCAGCAGGCAGCTGACGTTTGAGCCGTCGCCTGAAGCGACTAAGGAGGTTATCTGCCCTACTCCCGAAGAGCTGGCGGCCGGGACGGAATATCCGATTATAAACACGCCTGAGCCGCAAAACATCAGCGGCGTGAAGTTTATTTCGGGCTTTGCTCCGGACGATATGGGCAGTGATGACCCGATGATTGATGATGATTTGTTCCGCCTGCTTATCAAGGCACGTATTATCCAGAACGCCTGGAAGGGAACGATTACGGAGCTGTACACTCTGTGGGAGGCTGTTATGGGTGCTGACAAGCGCCTGGCGATACAGGATTTGCAGGATATGTCCTTTAATATCATGCTTCAGGGGGATTATACGGAGATTGAGCGTGAGCTTATCATTCACGCCTACATCATTCCCAAGCCTGAGGGCGTGCGCATTAACGTTCTGACCTTCATCAGCACGGACGGGCTGCCGCTCTTCAGCTATGACTACAACACTATGACCTATAGCGGTTACAGCTCGCATTGGGCAGAAAAGGAGAATACATAATGGCAAACAGTAATTTTAAGGTATTCGCTGAGTCCGTCAGCAGTACCAACGTTGTGACCGACGACGAATATGCCACCAACACGCAGCGCATCAACGGCGTTGTCCCCGGGCTGGCTGCTGCTGACCTGCATAACAAGCTTTATAAACAGGCCACCATTATGGCGGCTGCTCTGGCGCAGGTTATGGTTGAACGTGGCTTTAATGCCATGGACGATGATTATGAAGGCCTGGTGCAGTCCCTGCGACAGGCGTTTGCCTATACCGTCAATGACAAAAAGCCCAACAGCTCAGGTAATATTGATTACAGGCTGCTGAGCTTTAGCGACGTTTATCCTGTCGGATCGATTTACATGAGCGTGGATGATACCAATCCTGCGACTCTGTTCGGTGGCACGTGGGAGCGCATTGCCGGCGGCCGCTGCTTAATCGGTGCTGATGATAGCTATCTTGCAGGCCGTCAGGGCGGCGAAGCTACACACGCATTGACGTATGACGAGCTGCCAGCGCATACGCATAGTGCTACGGCAACATCAGGCGGCGAGCATAAGCATAACAGGGGCACGATGAATATCACGGGTGCTATAAAGCTCTGGAAATATTATGATGTAAGTGGTGCTTTCCAAGTTAATGGCAGCTGGGGCTGGGCGGAAACAAAAAATGGCGGCGGGGACCCTACTGCAAAAGTAGAATTTGACGCATCCCGTACCTGGACAGGCGAGACCTCTGCTGCAGGTGCGCATCAGCATACTGTTACTGTTTCTGAGGCTGGTGGCGGTAAGGCATTCAACAATATGCCGCCATACCTTGTAGTTAATATCTGGAAACGTACGGCGTGAGGTGAGATGAATGAGTAATGCGAGAATACAGTTTAGCACCGCCAGCGAGGAAAAGTGGACACAGGTTAATCCCACCCTGCGTGAGGGCGAGCTGGTCATAGTCAAAAAGGCCAGCGGCAAGCGCAAGCTTGTAGTCGGCAACGCTGGCGGGTCCACATACAGCGCATCCGAGGTTGTCTGGGATGCGGAGCTGGCGGAAGGGTACGCCACGCAGGCGGCGGCTGGCGCAACATCTGCAAGCAGTCAGGCAACGGCGGCCGCCGCCAGCGCCACAAGTGCTGCCAGTGCTGCAACAAGCGCCGCAGGAAGCGCTTCTGCAGCAGCTACGAGCGCTGCCAGTGCCAAAACCTACATGGAGCAGGCCAAGTCTATAGCAGACTTTAGCCTGACGGTGACCGACGACGGCAATGGCAACGTATACATGAAATTCTAGGAGGTGGGGTTATGTTCAGCGTAAGCAATAATAACATCTCTCTTATCCGTGGCGACAGCGGCGTTTTCGAGCTGGCGCTGCAGGACGTCGACGGCAATGCCGCCGAGCTGGCTGCTGGCGACGTGCTGACGTTTACAGTGCGCCGTGTGGCGGCATCGCCCATCGTGGTTATCCAAAAGCAGATTGACAGCGCTGACATGCAAATCAAGCTGGAGCCTGCCGACACAGAGGGCTTGCGTTTTGGTGCTTATGTCTATGACGTGGAGCTCAGGCGCAGCGACGGTTTTGTCGATACGGTTATAGCACCACACGAATTCCTGCTGCTGGAAGAGGTGACGTACTGATGAAGCTCATAGGCACGCTGAGTCCTGCCAAGGCAACATTGCAGGGCACGCTGAGTGCTAAGCGGAGTGCAGGCTCTAAGGAATACGACGGTGATTACACTGCCTGCTCCAAGGCTGAAGGTGACCATCAGCTTGAGACCGCTGACTGCTGGCTGAGGCAGAACATCACAGTAAAGCAAATCCCTTATTATGAGACCAGTAATTTGTCTGATGGGCTCACGGTTTATATCGGAAGCGAGGTTGAGTTTGAATAATGGCTAACAAATATATTTCTAAGGTTGTTTATGGCGGCAACACTATT
>CAVKMV010000024.1:0-22631 GCA_963657675.1 Ruminococcus intestinalis | reverse complement strand
CCTCTAAGATGCTGGGTGAGTTCATTCCTGTTTATGATGCACATGTAATCAAAAACCTGCGTGCTGATGAAACAATTTTCCTGGGCAAGACCAATATGGACGAATTCGCTATGGGCTCCACCACCAAGACCTCTTACTTTGGAGCTACCCATAATCCCTGGAATCTGGAGCGCGTTCCTGGCGGTTCCTCCGGCGGCAGTGCTGCTGCTATCGCTGCCGGCGAAGCTATTTGGACTCTGGGCTCTGATACCGGCGGCTCTATCCGTCAGCCTGCATCCTTTAACGGCTGCGTTGGTATTAAACCCACCTATGGCCGTGTTTCCCGTTATGGCTGCGTAGCTTTTGCTTCCTCCCTGGATCAGATTGGACCTATCACTAAGGACGTAACTGACGCTGCCCTAGTGCTCAACACCATCTGCGGCAAGGACGAGAGGGATTCCACCTCTCTGGATGTGGAGGTTCCTGATTTTACTAAAGCCTTGGTTGCTGACGTTAAGGGGCTGCGTATCGGTCTGCCAAAGGAATATTTTGGCGAAGGCGTTGACGCTAAGGTTAAGGCCGAAATCATGAACGCTGTAGAAAAATATAAGGAGCTGGGGGCAGAAATTGTAGAGGTTTCGCTGCCGCATACCGAATATGCTGTAATCACCTACTACATCATCGCTCCTGCTGAGGCTTCTGCTAACCTGGCACGTTTTGACGGCGTGCGCTATGGTTACCGCAACGTGGAAGCAACCTCTGCTCCCGAAATGACCACCATGAGCCGCACCGAAGGCTTTGGTCAGGAGGTGCGCCGCCGCATTATGCTGGGCACCTACGTGCTGAGCAGCGGTTACTATGATGCATATTATAACAAGGCTATGCAGGTGCGTACCCTCATCCGCCGCGACTTTGAAGCTGCCTTTGAAAAATGCGACGTGCTGCTGACCCCCACCTCTCCTGTCCCTGCTTATGGCATCAACGATCATATGGATCCGCTGACTATGTATATGCTTGACGTAACCACCATTCCTGTTAATATGGCAGGCCTGCCGGGTATTTCCATCCCCTGCGGTTTTGCAGACGATGGCATGCCTATCGGTATGCAGCTGATTGGCAAGGTTCTGGACGAAGCAACCATTCTGCGTGCTGCTTATACCTTTGAACAAGCAACCGGATATCATAAAGTATTCGCACCGCTGGGAGGTAACAAATAATGACTAAATATATTACCGTTATCGGTCTGGAAGTTCATGCCGAGCTGAAAACTAAAACTAAGGCCTTTTGTAGCTGCTCTACTGCCTTCGGCAGCGAACCAAACACCCATGTCTGCCCTGTTTGCCTGGGTATGCCCGGTGCACTGCCTGTGCTTAACAAGCGTGTTGTTGACTTCGCTATTAAGGCCGGTCTGGCATTGAACTGCGACATCCAGAAGTTCAATAAATTTGACCGCAAAAACTATTTTTATCCTGACCTGTCCAAAAACTATCAGATTTCCCAATTTGATAAGCCTATCTGCCTGGGCGGTCATATTGACATTAAGCTGTCCAGCGGCGAGGGCAAGCGCATTGGCATCACCCGTATCCATATGGAGGAGGATGCAGGCAAGCTCAATCACAGCGGTGCTACCATCAGTACGTCTGATTCCAGTGCTGTTGACTACAACCGTGCAGGCGTACCGCTGATTGAAATTGTATCCGAGCCGGATATGCGTAGTGCGGAGGAAGCACGCGCTTACATGGAAAACCTGAAGGCTATTTTGGAATATACCGATGTCTGCGACTGCAAGATGCAGGAGGGAAGCCTGCGCTGTGACGCTAATATTTCCATCATGCCCGAGGGCGCCAAGGAGTTCGGTACCCGTGCCGAAATCAAAAACCTCAACTCCTTCCGTGCCTTGGAGCGTGCTATTAACTATGAGGTTGAACGCCAAAAAGAGGTGCTCGAGGATGGTGGCCATGTGGTGCAGGAAACCCGCACCTGGGATGAGGCCAACGGCGTAACCCTGTCCATGCGCTCTAAGGAAGAAGCACATGACTATCGTTACTTCCCCGAGCCTGACCTGGTACCTGTACAGCTTGACGATGCCTGGATTGAGCGCATCCGTGAAACCCTGCCCGAGCTGCCGGCACAGCGCCAGGCACGCTTGATGAGCGAGCATGGCCTGCCTGAATACGATGCTTCCCAAATTGTTTCCACTAAGGCTATGGCTGAATACTTTGATGAGGCAGTCAAGACCGCTAAGGACAGCAAGGCAGTTTCCAACTGGATGCTGGGCGACGTATCTGCTTATATGAACGCCGAAGGCATTACCATTGCTGATTTCAAGGTTACTCCTGCGCATCTGGCAGAGCTGGTTAACCTGATTAAGGACGGCGTGCTCTCCAGCAAGCTGGCTAAAAAGGTCTTTACCGAAATGCTCAAGGAGGATGAGGCTCCGAAGGCTTTGGTTAAGAAGCTGGGGCTGGAGCAGGTTAGCGACGAGGGCGCTATCCTCAAGCTGGTTGAAGAAACCATTGCTGAAAATCCGCAGTCTGTTGCTGACTACAAGGCTGGCAAGGATAAGGCTATCGGCTTCCTCGTTGGCCAGATTATGAAAAAATCCCGCGGCAAGGCTAACCCCGGTATGGTTACTAAGATGCTGAAGGAAAAAATGCAGTAAGATAAATAGGCTCTAACTAGAGATATGATAAGGTTCCTCGTCTAGAAAGTAAAATCTAGGCGGGGAACTTTTTTTATAGGCTTTGGTTAAAATACAACACTCGTGCTTTTTGTGTAATATAAGCCTTTTCATTCAATCGCAACACGAAAATAAATTCGTAAAACAACAGACACGTGCGCTAAATAATGCTATAATAAACATATACATTAAACGGAAAGGAGAAAAGCCGATGCAACGCACTTACATAGCCATAGATCTAAAGTCCTTTTACGCTTCAGTAGAATGTCGTGAGCGTGGGCTGGACCCATTGGACGCCAATCTGGTGGTGGCAGATGAACGCAGGACGGATAAGACTATTTGTCTAGCGGTTACGCCTTCGCTCAAAAGCTACGGCCTAGGCGGACGTTGCCGTTTGTTTGAGGTCAGGCAGCGTGTGCGCGAGGTGAATGCGGCACGGCGCTTTGCTGCTCCGGGCAGAAAGCTTGCAGGTACGTCCTGCTTTAGAAGTGAGCTGGAAGCGCAGCAGCAGCTGGCACTGGATTTTATAATCGCACCGCCGCGGATGGCGCATTACATGGAATACAGCACGCGCATTTACGAAATTTACCTGCGCTATGTAGCAGCTGAGGATATTATAGTTTATTCTATAGACGAGGTGTTTATTGATGTTACCCGCTATGATAAAATTTACGGCCTGGCGCCGCGGGAGCTGGCTATGCGGATGATTTTGGATGTGCTGGCAGAAACAGGCATCACGGCTACGGCCGGCATTGGCACGAATCTGTTTTTGGCGAAGGTAGCAATGGATGTGCATGCCAAGCATCTGCCGGCAGATAAGAATGGCGTACGTATTGCGGAGCTTGATGAAGCGTCATTTAGGCGCGAGCTGTGGCAGCACAGGCCGTTGACAGATTTTTGGCGTATTGGGCGTGGTTATGCACGCAGACTGGAGAGCATAGGCCTGTATACCTTGGGAGATGTTGCACGCTGCTCGCTGACTAATGAGGACTTGCTGTACAGGATGTTTGGTAAAAATGCCGAGCTTTTGATTGACCATGCCTGGGGTTGGGAGCCCTGTACAGTTGAGGCGGTGAAGGCCTACAGGCCTGCAGAGCGCAGCCTGTGTTCGGGACAGGTGCTGCAGGAGCCGTATACTGCGGCTAAGGCCAGGCTGGTGCTGCAGGAGATGGCAGACGCTTTGGCACTGGATTTGGTGAATAAAAATATACAGACAGATCAGCTGGTGCTGACGGTTGGGTATGATATAGAAAACCTGCGCAGCGGCAGCAGCTATAGGGGGGAGGTAATGGTGGACCGCTATGGCCGCACTGTGCCGCAGCAGGCACATGGAACCATAAATTTAACCGGGTACACTGCCTCTGCCAGGCTCATCGTAAAGGCTGCCGGTGAGCTGTACGGGCACATTATGCGCAGTAATCTTTGGGTGCGGCGCCTGACGCTGGTGGCGAACCATGTGCTGCCTGCGCAGAGCGCACAGCAATGTACGCAGCAGGATTTGTTTGGCGGCACGCAGGAAGCAGAGCAGGAAAAAATGCAGCGTGAGCACAATTTGCAGCTGGCAGAGCTGCAGATAAAAAAACGCTTTGGCAAGAATGCGATTCTGAAGGGGATGAACCTTTTAGAGGGGGCTACTGCCAGGGACCGCAACGGACAGATTGGAGGACACAAGGCATGAAGGATGAATATAGCGACATTATCGATTTACCGCGTCCGGTATCCCAAAAGCATCCCCGCATGAGCATGGCGGAGCGGGCGGCGCAGTTTTCTCCCTTTGCGGCACTCACAGGTCATGCGGAGGCAGTGCGTGCTAAGGCGGCAGAGGTGGCAGCAAAAATGTGTAGCAAGGGTTAAATATAAGTATTTATTTTACACTCTGACCGTTGTTCACAAAATCTCTGTAAAAAAAGTAACAAAAAGTTTTCACATGGACGTTACAAAATGAAAAAAATCTAGTATAATAATAGTAAAGTGTATTATACTTTACACAATCTCTGAGATATCTAACTGGCGCCAATCAATCAAGGTAAACGAGGTAGAATAGTAGAAATGTTTTTTGATTCTTATGACACACCAGTTTTCAGACCTCCCAGCGAGGCGCTCAGCTTTATTTTGCGTGTTACGCGTGGCTGCGCACATAATAAATGCACCTACTGCAATATGTATAGGGGCGTTCCCTTCCAGATATTGAAGGACGAGGAGATTTCGCGTCAGATAGCCCTGGCGGCACATTTTGGTAAGGACAAGGTGCGGCGCGTCTTTTTGGCAGACGGCGATGCTCTGGTGCTGCCTACAGTTAAGCTGTTGAAGATTTTGCAGGTGCTGCGTGAGCAGTTTCCGCATCTGCAGCGCGTGTCCAGCTATGCCGCACCTAAGGACATTTTGCGCAAGAGTGAGGAGGAGCTGCGCCTTTTGAAGGAGGCAGGTCTGCAGCTTTTGTATTATGGCATGGAAACGGGCGATGACGCTACGCTGAAGGCTGTGAACAAGGGCGTTGACGGTGAACAGGCTGTGGAGGCAGGACGTAGGGTTACAGCCAGCGGCATGAAGCTGTCTATGATGGTGATCTTGGGCCTGGCAGGTGCTGAGGGCAGTGAACGTCACGCTTTGGCCACCGCACGCGCTATTAATATCATCAAGCCGACGCATTTGAGCGCGCTCTGCCTGATGCTGTATCGCGGCAGTGAGCTTTTGGATCAGTATGAGGCCGGTAAGTTCAACCCGCTCCCACCAGCAGGACTGATGCAGGAGCTGAAGCTGATGATGGAAAATATTGATCTGCCTGCAGACAGACACTGCCTTTTCCGCAGCAACCACGTATCGAATTACGTGCAGCTGGCGGCCACCCTGCCGCAGGATAAGGAGCGTTTGCTGCGTGATATAGATTACAGCATCCGCGAGCTGAGTAAGCTTAAAAGCTGGGACGTATATAACTATAACTAAGCTTTTCATTAGGACTGATTTTTATGATGAAAAAAACTGTTGCGCTGTTTGCAGGCATATGCCTGCTTTGCAGTCTGCCGGCTGCAGTTTGGGCACAGGCACCTATTGTAAGCAATAGGCCGCATAAGGCTGCTGCAACTAGCAGTGCAGCTTCTGATATACAGATAAGGGATAATTTTGCTGTCGCAGCTGCTGATAAGGAGCAGAAGGTTAAAGCTGTAAGCAGCAGGAAGCAGACTGCTGCTAAGCAGCAAGAAAAGCATGCTGCGCGCTCTGCTGTAAAGTATAAGGCTAACAATGTACAGACCAGGCAGGAAAACTGGCGTATAAAGGTAGCGCAGCAAAAGCTGCAGGTTTTGGGTCTGAGCAGCGAAAAGCCGTCAGGACGCATGACCGAGGCTACCAGCACTGCGCTCAGGAGCTTTCAAAAGCAGCATAAGCTGCAGTCGCATGGCAGACTGGACGACGCCACCTACCGCAAGCTGACCTGGGAGGCTTTTACTAAGGAAGGCATAGCTAAGGTACAGGGCAGGGATATAGTCAGTCGTGCAGCTAAATATAAGGGCGTTCCCTATGTTTTTGGCGGCACTACGCCTAAGGGCTTTGACTGCTCCGGTTATGTGCAGTATGTTTTTGCTGATTGCAAGGCCAAGCTGCCGCGTCTGGCAGATGAGCAGGCGCTAAAGGGCGTATTTGTGACGCAGAGGCAGCTGCGGCCGGGTGATTTGGTGTTCTTTACTACATATACAGCAGGTGCTTCACATGTAGGAATTTACGCCGGCGGCGGAAAGTTTTGGAGTGCGACCTCCTCTAGTGGGATTGTGCTGTCATCCCTACAGGAAGAGTATTGGAAAAGTCGCTATTATGGTGCGCGTCGTGTGCTGATTGCGAACGGCGAGGTTAAATAATATGTTGGGCTGCAGCTAGCAGCCGGGGAGGGTTATGTTTATGATTCGTGAAAGACGAAATAAGGAAAAGCTTGCTTCTTATTACAAGAAGTTTATGGAGGAGGGCGTTGTTGACCCCAACGTGCATCCGTGGGTTGCCGAAAGCTGGCAGCGCTGCCGTGCTATCAACCTGCCACACGAAACCATGCCCAAAATCAACAAGCTCAGCCGTGAGGAAATTATTGCTCACCAAAAAATGCATGAGTTTATTGTAAAATATGTTGACGGTCTGTATGAGCAGAGCAAGCAGCATTTTAATATCCATAATTTGAGCATGCTGCTGATAGATGAAAACGGCTATGTTATCAAAAATTACGCTATGCCGTTTTTCCAGCGCATTATTGAGGATATCCAGGGGATGCGCGTCCTGGAGGAGGATGTAGGTACGTCCAGCATCAGCATTGCGCGCGAGCACAACGTGCCATTTTTGATGTTTGGTCCGGAAATGTGGATTAAGGACAGCCATTCCGGTGATGCCTGCAGCGCACCTATCTGCGTTAATGGAAAAATTCGTTATATCATCTCCTTCTTTTCGTTAGATCAAAACGATTTGCCCTACGACCTGCTTTTGAGCCTGCTGCTTACGATGAAGTATTCTATTGAGCAGCATCTGAATATGCTGGAATCGTGGACTATCAATCAGATTATGATGGACCAGCTGCCCGTGACCGTATATTGGCTGGGCAAAAACGGTGAGGTAAAATATTGCAATGAAAACGGTCGCAAACGCCTGGACGGCCACGAAAGCCTGCAGGACGTTTTCCTGAACTATGAGCATATTCCAGTAAAAAAGGCACTGAAGGGTGTACCCACGCAGCGCCGTGAAATTACCTGGATTACCCAGGACAGGACCTATGAGGATATTACTACCGTTATGCCTATCCGCGTGGGTAGCGAGGTAGAGAGTGCTTTGGTGCTTTCTATGTCCATTGAAGATTTGAAGACTACTATTGCCCATGCTACAGGCTACAGCAGCCGTTACAGCCTGTACAGCATGGTGGGTGAAACCAGCGAGTTTTTGGCTTTGCAGCACAAGGCCAGCCGCATAGCGCGCACGGATCACAATATTTTGCTGCAGGGCGAGCCTGGTACAGGTAAGCAGCGTCTGGCACATGGCATCCATCAGGCCAGTGCTCGTGCTGCCGCACCGCTCATTGCCGTAAAGTGCCGCAATGCCGCCATCTCCGAGCTGGAGGAGGAATTCTTCGGCACAGACGAGGACGGGCAGCAATCGGCAGGCAAGCTGGAGCTGGCTATGGGGGGCACGCTGTTTTTGGACGAGGTGGAAAAGCTGCCCTCGGAAATGGGTGATAAGCTGGCAGACGCACTGACGCATGGTCTGCCTGCCAAGGAGAAGGGTGGCAAGCCGCGTGTGTTTGATGTGCGCGTGATTGCTGCCTGTGATTCCAATTTGAAACGCCTGGCAGACAAGGGACTTTTCTCGCGTAAGCTGTACGAGCTGGTGCTGGATACCACGATGCGTGTGCCGCCGCTGCGCGAGCGCGTCAAGGATATCGAGGTCATTGCCGGTCACATTCTGGTGGAGATGTCAGCGCAGCACAATCTGCCGCAGAAGCGTCTGTCGCAGGAGGCTGTCGCACTGTTGCTTTCATGTAGCTGGCCTGGTAATATCAAGCAGCTGCAGGGCGTAATCGAGCAGGCCTTCTTCCATACTCCCGGTAGCATCATTGAGGCAGAAAATATTAAGCTGCCTGGTGATAAAACTATGGAGCGTTCCTGGAAGTACGATAAGGAAGCTTTTATCGCTGCCTGGAAGTCGGCTGGTGGCAACATCAGCAAGCTGGCAAATATGCTGGATGTCAGCCGCGTAACGCTGTACCGCTATCTGAAAAAGTACGGCCTGGGACCCAAAACAAAATAAACAATAATAGCCATGGACAAAGCAACGGTTTTGTCCATGGCTATATTTTTGCAATAAAAAAACCGCTAGCAACAGCTAGCGGTAAATATACGTGGTGGAGATAAGCGGGATCGAACCGCTGACCTCTTGAATGCCATTCAAGCGCTCTCCCAGCTGAGCTATACCCCCAAACAATTTACATTATATATGATACCGAAATAAATATAATTTGTCAAGGAATTGAGCAAGAAAATTATTTGCTGCTGCCGGGGCTGAAAATGCAATTAACTAAAGCTTTTTTGGTAAAATAAATGTATAATGGTAATAGAAAAACAGCAGCTTGCCGGATACATATAGTAGCGTGGCAGCTTTAACAAAAATAGCGGAGGTATATGATGTTTAGATTTATTAATAAAGAACAGGATGCTGTGGGCGAGATGCTGGAGGGACTGGCGCTGGCTCATGCAGACCTAATCACTGTGAAGGGAAGCTTAGTAATTAATAAAAAGCTGGCACAGGCAGAGCGCGTCAGCATTGTCGTCTTAACTGCTGCCGGCAACGAGCCGGCAATGAGCGGTTACGTGGGCGAGGGAATGGTGGATATCGCCGTGGTGGGCGGTGTTTTTGCCGCCTCCGGCCCCAAGGCCTGCGTGGAGGCACTGAAGCTGGCGGACAGGGGCTGTGGTGTGCTGCTGGTCGCACTCAACCAAACGGGGGATGTGCTGACGGCAAGGCTGGCTATGAAGCAGGCTGCTGCCATGGGGCTGGACGTGCGTCTTGTGCTGGTACAGGATGCTGTCAGCGCAGATGCTTCTGATAGCGAGCAGCGTCGCGGTTTTTTGGGTTGCGTGCCGCTGTGCAAAATTGCCGGCGCGGCAGCTGCGGCCGGCAAAACATTGGACGAGGTTGCAGATATTGCAGGCCGCTTTGCTGACGCTGTAGCAACGATCGCCGTGCTGGCGCGTGGGGCAGCAGTCTTTGCTGATACAGACAGCTGTACTGTGGCAGCTGGGACGCTGCAGCTGGGCACGGGACAGTATGGCGAGGGCGGCAGGGAGATGGCCTGTGCTACAGCAGATGATGTTGCTGAAGCAATGCTGCTGCCGCTTACAAAGGCTTTGCAGCTGCAATCTAGTGACAGGGTACTGCTGCTCGTTAGCGGCAGCGGTGCCACTACGCTTATGGAGCAGCTGATTGTTTACCGTGGCGTATATGCGCTTTTGGCGCAGCAGGGCGTTGCGGTGGCAGCAAGCGTTGTGGGGGAAATGACAACGGTGTTAGATGCCGCAGGTCTGGCGGTTTGTGTAGCACGTATGGATGATGAGCTGCTGATCCTGTGGCAGGCGCCCTGCAAAACAGCCTATTTCACAATGTGAAGAGCCTGAATTATGTAACTTTTGGTACAGTCAGAGGGATGTAAAACAGGCAAAAGAGAAAATTATTAAAAAATTATTTACAAATTACGTCAAGCAACATAAAATTGTGCTGACAAAGCTAAGGCTCAGGCATACATATGTACGTTGTACTGCTTTATCGCAAAGTGTATGCGATGTTGCAAATTGGTAGTAACAGATTGCTTTTTGGATAAGGTAATTTTATCCTTATATAAAACAAATGCGTTTATATATAAAATACAAAAGTTAAGGTTAAAAGGATATTAGCCTTTAATGTGATTTTTAGTCTGGTCAGGACTAAAATATAGATAAAAACCAATAAAATATATAAGAAAACTCTTGCTAAATCTGAAAAACGTGGTAAACTTTAAATAAGTGCTTTATTAGTTTGAAATAATTTATTGCAAATTAAGTGAAAGGCGGTGCTAAAATTGCAAGAGGAAATTAAGCTTATCGGTCGCAGAATCCGTTTGCTGCGTACTGCAAAAAATCTTACCCAAACTGGTCTGGCCAAGGAAATGGGCATTTCACAGACTCATCTGTGCAATATTGAGTGTGGTCGTGTGCCTGTAACATTGCCTAACCTGTTAAAGCTGCACAGCTTATTGCAGTGTGATATGAGCAGCTTCTTTGTGGATTTGGATCAGCAGACTGAGACCAAAGACAAGGATATCAGCCTGGAAGAGGTTTTACAAATCGTAAAATTATTAAAGCAGAAGGCTTGAAAGACTGCTGCTTTGGGGAGAAAGGAAATACAAAAGAGCTAGCGTTACTGACCGGCGGGGTAATCGCCACAGAACGCTAGCTTTTTTGGTGTATGAAAAAAGCCACTACATGCGTCCGTAGTGGCAGTTAAGTTAGATAATTTTGTACAGGACAAAGCCCTGGGTGTCGCAGGATACGAGCTTGTAGCTTATGCCCTCGCGTGTGCCTTCAAAAACAGCGATGTGCCTTTCACCATGGATGTGGCCGTAAACGCAATGGCTGACGCCATATTGGTGCATAAGATTAGTAAAGCAGGTATGTTCGGTGCGTGTGAAGAGAGGCGGATAATGTAACGCCGTAATAATCTTCCGGGGTCTTTGGGCGCGTGCCTGCTGCAGTGACAGCTCCAGTCGGATGCCCTCGCGTTTATAGATTTTAGTATCCTCTTCGTTAAAGCCTTCGGCCGAAGGCAGTATCCAGCCGCGTGTGCCGCAGACGGCAATATCATCCAGGAGGATGCTGTCATTTTGCAAAAATTCAAAGCTTGTACCATAGCGCTGCTGCATTTTGCTTAAGCTGGTCCACCAGTAATCATGGTTGCCGCGCAATAGCAGCTTGCGTCCGGGCAGTGCGGCCAGCCAGTCTAAATCCTGGGCTGCTGCTTTCAGGCTCATGGCCCAGGAAATATCGCCGCAGACGATGACGGCATCATCTTCTGTCACCTGCTGCTGCCAGCTGGCGGCAATCTTTTGCTTGTGTCCCTGCCATTGCGGTCCAAAAACCTCCATAGGCTTTCTTGGTGGTTCCCCGGATAAATGCAGGTCACCAATTGCGTAAATATGCATATTATCACCCGTGAATATATAACGTTATGCCTGCGTCAGCAGCTTGGTAAGCTCTGCTACGTCACGCACGTAATAATCTGCTCCTGCCTCGCTCAGCTCGCCGATGCTGCCAAAGCCGAAGCCTGCGCCGATGCAGGCGATACCGTTGGCGTGCGCTGCCAGTACGTCCTCACGCCTGTCGCCGACAAGGACGCAGGTGGCCTTTTGTGCAGCTGTCGCAAGCTGCCATTTTTGCAGGGCGGCAGCCACTACCTGCGACTTTTTATCCATGCTTCCGTCCAGGCTGCAGCCGGTAATATCTTCAAGATATTGGTCAAAGCCAAAACGCTGTGCGATGCGCACTGCAAAAACCTCCGGCTTGGCGGTAGCCATGCCCAGACGTCGCCCGTCTGCCTTTAGCTGTGCCAAAAGCTCCATCATGCCAGGGTAGACGCTGTTTTCCCAAATGCCGACATCAGTATAGCGCTCGCGGTATTTGGCAACGCCTGCCTCAGCCTCTGCTGCGGTCATACCATAATATTTCATAAAGCTGGCACGTAGCGGCGGACCGATAAAAACCTCCAGCTTTTTTAGGTCGTCTGCGACTATTCCCTGCGCTGCCAAGGCGTATTGCACGCATTTGGTGATGCCTTCGGCAGAATTGGTGAGCGTTCCGTCTAAATCAAAAAGTAAATTTTGAAACATTTATAGCTCCTTGTAGTAATAAAAATGATTTTTGCGCTTATTTCTTGTTTCATTATAGCACATTTTCAAGAATTGGTGATACAATAATCACATGATGGACAGTAGAGACTTTAGCTGAGGGGGAATAAAAATGACTACTAAGCTTTTTGAAAATAATTCACTGCTCAAAAAATGTACTGCCGTGGTTACAGGCTGCACAGAGGGCAAAGGCAAATACCTGGTGGAGCTGGATCAGACAGTGTTCTTTCCGGAGGGCGGCGGTCAGCTGAGCGATAAGGGCAAGCTGGGCGAGGCTCTCGTGAGCCATGTGAGCGAAAAGGACGGGCACATTTACCACGAGTGTGACAGGCCGCTGGAGGTGGGTGCGGCGGTGGAGGCCGTGCTGGACTGGCCCGTGCGCTTGGACAGGATGCAGCAGCATTTGGGTGAGCACCTTTTATCATACGCCTGCTGGAAGCTTTATCAGGCTAACAACGTGGGCTTTCATATGAACGAGGATACCGTTTTTATTGATTTGGATAAGGAGCTGACGGAGGAGGAGCTTTTAGCGGCAGAGCTTTATACTAACGAAATCATCTGGGATAACCGTCCTGTGCATATCGATTATATGGATAGTAGTGAGGCGGTTAAGCTTAAGGATAAGATGCGCAAGTTTAACAGTAAACTGACGGGAACGCTGCGTATTGTGTCGGTAGAGGCTGCGGATATCTGCACCTGCTGTGGTACGCACCCGCCCTTTACAGGTATGCTGGGCAGTGTTAAGGTTATCCGTCATGAGAAGCATAAGGGTGGTTGTCGTGTAGAATTTGTCTGCGGGCGTAGGGCGCTGGCTGATGCCGATGCCAAAAACAGCACGCTGCTGGGTGTGGCTGCAGGTCTTTCGGTAAAGCCGGAGCAGGTGCCCGGTGCTGTCACCAAAATTAAGGCGGATGCACTGGCACAGCAGCAGCTTTTGGAGAAGAAGCTGCTGGATATGGAAATACTGATGATCAAAAATATGTACAATAAGGCAGTGCCTTGTAAAAATGGCGTAACGCTGTTGGATATCGGTATTGTCGGTTATGATGCCAAGGACATCAAGCGCCTTGTGCCGGTTGTCGCAGAGTATGAAAAAGTACTAGCACTTTTGATTGGCATAACCGAGGAACGTATTTCTTACGCCGTAGTTTTGGGAAAAGGAACTGCTGCTGACTGCCGTGCGCTGATCAAAATATTTAACGAGGAGTTAGGTGGCCGTGGCGGAGGTAGGACCGATTTTGCCCAAGGTGGTGCAGATTACTGCGATGATTATAAAGAACGTCTTGACAAGATAAAGCTAAGGTTTAGTGATTGGGGAGATAAATAAAAAAAGAACTGGCGCTGCCATTGATATGCTTGACGCATATAAACTCTGCAAAACAAAAACAAAACCCTGTCTGCTACAAGCTGGTTGTAACGGGCAGGGCTTTGCTTTATATAGGGGAATAAACCTTTGGGGAAGGTTATGTTGGGGACTTATTTAATTAATTTTCGCTGTTATATACCTTTTCGTCCATCAGGCCAAGGCGTTTGGCAATGATGGAGGTGCCGACGATATCGCTGACATTATTCAGCAGGGTGTGAGGGGGGTCAATTGCCGGCCAGATAGCAGCGAAGATGGGGATAACCGTGAGCGGCATACCGATTGCTTCCAAAAGCACTGTGCTCATAACGATGCCTGCACCCTTGACGCCAGCAGCACCAACCGAAAGGATGATGCCCAAGAAGACGTACAGAGCCAGCTTGGAGAAGGTAATCTCCACACCATAGACATGGGAGCAGAAGATGCAGCACAGGCCGATAAAGATGGCAAAGCCGTTCATGCCGCAGGTGTTGCCCAGTGGCAGCGTAAAGCCATAGACGTTTTCGGGGATGCCCAGCTTGGAGCCTGCGGTCTTTAAGGATACAGGCAGCGTGGCGGCCGAAGAGGTGGTGGTTACGGCAACCAGCATCGGTTCGGTGATCTTCTTAAAGAAGGTGAGCGGTGACAGGTTAGCCAAAAGCTTTAAGAGCAACGGATACATAACAACCAGTACGATGATGGCTGCCACATAGTCCATAATAATAAAGGTGATGACGTCCTTGACCGTAGCGCCGGAGATGCTGTTGACCAGCTTGGCCATCAGCGAGGCGATACCGATGGGGGAGAAGGCCATAACGAAGTCGGTAATTTTGAGCATCAGCCTGCTGCATTGGTCAAAGCCCTTTACCAGGATGTCAACCTCCTTGCCCAGGGTGAGCAGGGCGCAGCCGATGAAGATAGCGAAAACGATAATCTGCAGCATATCCTGCTTCACCATCGCGCTGACGATGTTTTCGGGGAACCAGGAAACCACGTTATCAATAAAGCTGTAGGATACAGTCTTGACCTTAGACGCGTCAGCCAAAAATTCGGTAGTGCCGGAGCCTACGCCGCTGAAGATGCCGCAGAAGGCACCAAAGGCAGCAGCGATGCCGCTTGTTACCAGGATGTAGAGTACAAAGCGCAGACCGACGGTGACGAGCTGCTTAACATCACCCATTTTGCAGATGCCGCTGATAATGCTGAAGAACACCAGCGGTACGATGAGCATTTTGAGCATACGCAAAAAGACGTTGCCTAAGGGAGAAAGGGTGTTAGTCAAAGACGGGGAAAGAAAACCGATTGCGAGACCGACAACGATGCCGATGAGTATTTGCGAGCCTAGGCCTAGTTTTTTCATTTTCATTGCTCCTTTAGCGGCAGCCGATAAGGCACCATATGCTTTGGCATGGCTCCTAGGAGTATTAGTTATACGCCGTCGTCGCCATGTCTTCGCCTCTGGTACCTTCTAGGCTGCCTTTGTATTATAGCGCCAGCCGATAAGGCACCATATGCTTTATAACACATAATGGTGAACTTTAGGCTGCCTTAACGATAATTTATAGTAGAAAACAGCTTAAAGTCATCCTGCCTGCTTACAGGGCAGCAACCTCAGCGCAAACCTTGAGGAAGGTGGTGATTTCCTCCGGTGTGTTGACGTGTAGCGGTGACATACGCACTACGCCGGGGGAATCAAACTGTTCGAGCATGCGGGCGGAATAGATGCTGTTGGCCATGCGCTCAAAGGCGACAACGCCGCGTTCCTCCAGCTCCTCGCGTGCCTTGACGGCATCCATATTGGCAAATTCAACGCCGATAATCAAATCGCGCTGGTTGAGGTCGGGGTCGTCCATCTTTACGATGATGCCTTCAATGTGACGCAGACCCTTAGCCTCGTCCGTGCCCTCGAGCATCAGCTCCAGCAGGGCGCGCTCGTGGGCGGCGATGCGGTCCATGCCGTTCACGAAAAGCTCACGGCGGCTGGCACCTGCGGCTGCAGTTTTGCTGCCAATGGCACACACATAATCAACAATGGCGCTCATAGCGGCAAACATAGCGGTTCCGGGGCTGCCGATTTCCCAGTTGTCGCTGGGGCTGCCCAGCAGGCGGTGGTGGGCGAAGTCCTTGACGCGCTCGGACAAATACATCAGCGCGAAGCCACGCAGGCCAAAGAATTTATAAGGAGCAAAGTTCATCACGTCAATGCCGTCCTCCTCGGGGTTCAGCGCACCGTGGGGGGCGTGCTGTACAGCATCGCACACGATGATGATATCGGGGTTGATGGCTCTGGCCTTTTTGGCGATGGTGGCAACGTCCATCACGTGGCCGGATATATTGGAGGCTGCCATTACGCTTAAAATGGCAGTGTTTTCATCTACTAAGGAAAGAATTTCGTCAGTATCAATGCCGCCGGTAGCAGGGTTAGCCTGGGCGACGCGCAGCTCGCGGCCGTACTTTTCGGCGTACATGGTCATGGCGTCAAAGGAGGACGGGTGCTCTAGGCAGGTGGTGACGCAGTTGGTGCCCTTGGCGTTTTCGCTCATCACGCGCACAGCGTACATCATCAGCTGGGAGGCGGTGTAGCCGGTGGCAAACACGCCCTTTTTAATATTAAAGAGGGTACGGATATCCTCGCGTCCCTTGTTTTCAATGTCCAAAAGCTCCAGTGCGAGCTTGTTCAGATGCTCGGAAGCATCCGGATGTAAATCAATGGCGTGGTAACGTTCCTCCGCGTCAATCAGGCGCAGGGAGCCACCCGCGTTGTCACAGAAAATACGTCGCTTGCCGCTGTATTCTGCGTCAACATACTTGAATTTTTTTCTAAGTTCTGTCAATTCTGCCTGGTCAAAAAGCTGACCAAATTTTGTCTGCATATTGAGCCCCTCCATTCGTAAAGTTTTATCAAAACAACCATAGTACGTGTGAACCACAACTGGTTAACAAAAACACGTCACTATACCGATAGTATACGCCATAAATGTAAAGCTGCATAGCTAATAAAATCATTGTATAATATGAAAAACTTTCATATTTGGCGCAGTAGAAAACAAAGAGGCCTATGTTATACGTTTATACGGCTGGTAGTTTTACATCTTTTATTTCCGCTGCTTGCGAAATATATATTATTTATGATATAATTAGATAAATGCGAGCGTGGCGGAACTGGCAGACGCACTAGACTTAGGATCTAGCGCCTTTCGGCGTGCAGGTTCGATTCCTGTCGCTCGCACCAATTATGTAATTAATGAGATCTATTTTCGACGCTTCTTGTTTGCGTGCAGCGGTGCGCAGGCAAGAAGCATTTTTGTGTGCGCCCAGCATGGGCGATAACTAGGTGGCTCACTATACATGAGGGAGAAAAATTGCACTAATTATTTGGTTGCCATAAGCGACTGTATTGCGTAAATCATAGGTGAATTTCTTAGTAAAATATAGTGTGAAAGTAAATGAGGATTTTGAAATGACTACTTATGTTATTGCTGCTGTAGTAATAGCTTTATTTATTTTGGTATTGCGCCATCACTTTGGCAAAAAATACGCTGACAGCTGTAATAGCCGCTGCAGCGGCTGTCCTTATGCCAAAAGCTGCCGCCAAGAAAAACAAATAAAATATTGACAAAATCCCCTATTGGATATATGCTAATACTAGAGTTTTGTAAAATTATACCATGAGCAAAACTATTTGAGGGTGAGTCTGACGCCGCAGCAACGATGCTTTGCCTGCGGCTTATTTTTTGAACAGTAAGCTGAGGAGGATTCCATTGTGCATATTCAACGTGGGGCCTGGGCTGAGATAAATTTGGATGCTGTAGCACACAATGTGCAGACGGCAAAGGCTAATTTGAAACCAACTACGAAGCTATGCGCTGTGGTAAAGGCTGATGCTTATGGCCATGGGGCCGTGCGTGTGGCCCAGGAGGCAGAGCGCAATGGTGCGGACTTTTTTGCCGTAGCGCTTTTGCAGGAGGGTGTGCGCCTGCGTGAGGCAGGCATTGAGGCACCGATTCTGGTACTGGGGGCTATGCTGCCGGAGGTAGCAGAAATTTGCGTGCGCTATGATATCAGCCACGCGGTTTTTGATGAGGAGCGCTTATATGCCTTGAATGCTGCGGCCTTAAAGCTGCACACCAAGGCTAAAATACACATAAAGATTGACACAGGCATGCACCGCATCGGCGTGCATGTACGCGATGCCGGCCGCTTTGCCAAGCTTGCTGCCTCGCTTCCCGGTATTTACATCGAGGGCGTGTTCAGCCATTTTGCAACAGCTGATGCCGATGACAAGCAATATGCGGCCTACCAGTTTGCCCGCTTTCAGGAGGCGCTGAAGCTGATTGAGGATGAAGGGGTACATATTCCCATACGTCACATAGCTAACAGTGCGGCGCTGACGGAGCTGCAGGAATATCAGCTGGACATGGTGCGTCAGGGCATTACGCTTTATGGCCTGCATCCTGCGCATATGATTGACTGCTACAAGGATTTTGAACCTGTAATGACGGTGAAGACCCAGGTAGCCTTTGTTAAGACCCTGCCAGCCGGCGAAACAGTCGGCTATGGCAGAACCTATACTACGGCGCGCGACAGCGTTATTGCCACCGTGCCTATAGGCTACGCCGATGGCGTCAGCCGCCGCCTGTCCAACCGTGGCTATATGCTGGTGAACGGACAGAAGGCACCAATTATCGGACGCGTGTGCATGGATCAGACGATGCTGGATGTTACAGACATCCCGGACGTGAAGGTCGGCAGTGAGGTGCTCGTCTTTGGCGGGCGGGAGCTGCCGATGGAGCTGGTGGCAGAATGGGCAGAAACCATCTGCTACGAAATTGTCTGCGATGTGAGTCCGCGCGTGCCACGCGAATATGTGCGTGGCAACTAAAGCAGAAGCAGGTGCTTCTAACTAAATACGCTTTCCCTTATTTTATGGCTGCTGGAAGCATTTGCTGAAGGCAGTCCTTTTTTCATGGGCAATAAAAAAAGAAGCGCTTACACGCTTCTTTAGTGTTTATCAGCAAAAGTTATCTTTATAACGCTGCTGGCATTGGCTGATGATTTCTTTGGCCTTGTCTACATCATGTGCCTCTTCCAGGGCAGTGCTCTTGCCCTCCAGCGTTTTATAGACAGAGAAAAAGTGAATCATTATATAATTTAAGACAGATGTTAACAGGCATTACAAATTCTCCTACCATGATAATTACTTTGGCAGTCGCTGTCAATTTATTTTTGTGATGAACAGGTAAAATCTTGGTGAACTGCTATAGACTGTGGGTAGACCCTAATTATTTGCATATAAAAAGAGACGGACGAAAGCGTCCGTCTCTACATATGCTTTGCTTGATACGGTCTTAGAAGTTATCTACGTGTACTTCAAAGAAGCCCTGCGGATGAGCGCAAACCGGGCAAACCTCAGGAGCGCTGGGACCAACTACGATGTGACCGCAGTTGCGGCATTCCCAAATAGTCAGACCGCTATCCTTGGCGAAAACCTTCATTTCTTCGATATTTTGCAGCAGCTTGCGGTAGCGCTCTTCGTGGCGCTTTTCAATTGCTGCTACAGCACGCATTTTGGCTGCGATTTCGGGGAAGCCTTCTTCTTCGGCATCCTTAGCCATCTGTACATACATATCGGTCCATTCGTGGTTTTCGCCTTCAGCAGCAGCTAAAAGGTTAGCCGGGGTGTCGCCCAGCTGGCCTAGCTCGGAGAACAACATATAGGCATGTGCTTTTTCGTTGTTGGCAGTTTTATCAAAAAGCTCGGCGATTTGGTCATAGCCTGCTTTGCGTGCTACAATGCCGAACCAGGTGTATTTGTTGCGTGCCTGGGATTCGCCGGCAAAGGCTGCCCACAGGTTTTGTTCAGTTTTGGTACCCTTTAAAGATTTCATTTTCGTTCCTCCTTAAATTTTACACGTTGCTCATGAACGGAACACAGGCCTTTGGCTGATGCTTGTTATTTCGTTCAACCTTTGACATAATATATTGTAGCATATGCGCTTTAAATAAGCAAGAACAAAACTATGAGTTATCAATAAATAAAAATTATCCATATTAAGGGTAAACAATATTAATAAGAGGAGCGACAATAATGGTTACGGTAAAAACGCAGGCAAACTGTCTTTTGGCAGGCGTGGCTGCTGTCGCAGCGGCAGCCTATCCTTGGGCGGGCGTCAGCGTGGCGGCGGATTTTGTGCACCATGTGGCGCTGGCGGCGACTGTGGGCGGCCTGGCAGATTGGTGGGGTGTGACGGCGATCTTTAAGAGGCCGCTTGGAATTGGCGCACCGGGAACAGACGTGCTGCGGAATAATTATGAACGTCTGACGCAGGCTTTGGCTGACTTTGTGAGCAATGATTTGCTGAGCGTGGATAACGTGCTGCGTGCGGTGGAGCAGGAAAGCTTTGCCGCCCTTTTGCTGGCACATTTTGAGCAGCAGGAAAACCAGGAACGCTTTTGGCAGGCAATGCGTCCGTTGGTGGAGCACGCATTGAGATCACTGAATACGCAGCAGTTTGAAACGCTTTTACAGACAGAGCTGCCTAAATATATTGCCAGTTTGCATTTGACGGAGATATTGGTGGATGCCATGCAAAGGGCGGTGGCTGATGGCAGCCTTGACGGCTTATGGCGTCTTTTGGCGCAGGAGGCTAAGCAGCTTTTACATGAGGAGGAATTCGTGGCACTGTTAGCTGGTCTGGCACAGCTGGCAGAGGAGGAATATAATAAGGACAGCTTTTTGCGTAAGCTATTTGTGGGTGGGGAGGCAGCACAGCTGTCCTCTGTTTTGACGCACGGGCTGGAGCAGGCGCTGGACGCATTGGCTGATAGCAGCAGTGAGCTGCGGCATCAGGTTGATAACTGGCTGCTGGCACGGCTGGAGGAGCGCAGATATGACCGCAGGCTGGCGGACTGGCTAAACACTAAGGCAACACAGCTGCTTACAGATAGGGCATGTGCGTTACAGCAGGTGCTATTAACGCAGGACGTGGATGTGCTGCGCAATCTGCTGCAGCGCAGACTGGCGCTTTTACAGGCAAGCAGTACGCAGCAGGAGAAGTTGGACGTTACACTTAAGGGACTTTTGCAGCAGGTACTGGAGCAGAAGCATGCTGCTGTTTATAAGCTGGTTAAAGATAAACTGGCAGCCTATGACAGGGATGAGCTGGTTTGCAAAATGGAGCAACGGGTGGGTGATGATTTGCAAAATATCCGTAAGAGCGGCACGATTATCGGCGGTCTGGTAGGCGGATTGCTTTATATGCTGGCGGCTGTGCTGGAAAGGCTGGTGAGTTAAATGCGTATATGTAAGCGCCGTTGGTCGTTGGCGGATAGTGCCTTTTTGACGGCAGGCATAATTTATGGTGCATTTTTATATTTACATCTGCGTTACGCAGGAAGATACATGGGAAGCTTTGTCGAGCTGCATTGGGATTGGCTGGAGCTGGGATATTATATGGCAGAGGCGGCGCTGGTGGGCAGCTTTGCTGACTGGTTTGCTGTGACGGCAGTATTTGAGGTTCCATGGCTAGGACGTCTGCTGCCATTTGTTGTGCGGCATACGGCAATTTTGCCACGTAACAGGGATAGCTTTGTGCATGGCTGCTGCAAAATGGTGCAGCAGGAATTTCTGACGAAGAAAACGCTGCTGCTGCAAAGGCGCGAGCTGGTGCTTTTGGATAAGCTGTTAGAATATCTCGAACGGGAGGAAAACAGGCAACGCTTAGAAAGCTGGCTGACGGAGTTTGCTGAGGGTGTACTGCGCAAGCTGGATACAAAGGCTTTGAGTGAAAGGTTAGAAGCTAAAATAAAAACGGCGTTGGCTGATGTGGAGGCGAATGCCAGGCTACATGAGCTACTCAAAGCGCTGGCGGCAGAGCGTAGGGATGAAGCCTTTTATGAGTGGCTGCTGGCGAAGCTGGTAGAGCTAGCACAATCACAGGAAGTGCGCAGCTGCATTCATGGCGCTATTTGCAGACAGCTGGAAAGGCAGGCGCAGGAAGGCTTTTTTTGCAGAATAAAGCTATGGCTGGGAAAAAAGCTGGACGTGGTGAATGCTGACGATGCTACGGAGGCAGTGTGCGGGGCATTGGCTGCTACAGCGCGGCGCTTGCAGGATGACGAACGCTGGCGCAGCTGGTTTTTGACGCAGGTATGGCGCATTGTAAACAGCTTTTATAATACGCAGGAATGGCAGCAGCTGGTGCGGTCGCTGCAAAACCGTGCTGTGTACGATTTATCGCTTGCGCAAGCACTTAAGCAGCTTTTGGACAGTATGATTACCTCCTTGTGCTCCAATCATGTAGAAGCAGGACAGCAGGCATCGATCTTACAGCAGGCAGTGAAGCAGGCGATGAGTGTAGTGGAAAACGACCTGCGTAGTGATGTTGAATTTAAAAACAGTTTAGAGGAATATTTGCAGCACTTTTTGGGACTGGGGCTGTTACAGGTGCAAAAAATGCTGGGGGCGATTGTAGAGCACATTCTGCAATCGCTGGAGGATGCACGGCTTACTGAAATTGTGCGCAGTAAGGTGGATGCGGATATGCAGCGCATACGCCTAAATGGAACGATCTTGGGAGCATTTTTGGGAATGCTGCTGTATTTATTAAAGTGCGCCTGGTAAAAAGAAAAGGCTGGTGGTTGTTACCATCAGCCTCATTTCAGCAGTTTTTGCTGCAAAATATTTGTCTGAAATATAAAAGTGAAATTTAATATAGCGTAAATAAAAGCTCCGGACCAGACGGTCCGGAGCTTGATTGCGTTGGAGCGGGTAACGAGACTCGAACTCGCGACACTCAGCTTGGGAAGCTGATGTTCTACCACTGAACTATACCCGCAAAAAGGGAAAAACAGCGTAACCATGAGGCTTTGAAGGCTTTGACGATTGAACAGTATTCAGCAAAATGCATAAATAAACGCCTAATTTTAAGGTTTTTTAGCTATTTTTAGCTAAATCTGACAGGTCGTAAGCCAAAAAATAAGCCACTAATTACTCTGTAAATTATAGCCTATATTAAGCCTTTTGACAAGAAGAAGTTTGAATTGTGTAATGCTAATTAGTGCTGTGTTGACTTTTACCTGTGAGTGTGCTAGTATGATGGTGACAGAAGATACAAGGAAGTCTGTACATGTAAACACTTCCAAAAAGAGTCCCCCTGGAGATGGCGCTCTCTGGGGGGACTCTTTTTTAGGATTAACTGTTTGGGCTAACTGTGTTTTACCTCTTACTGTCT
>CAVKMV010000023.1:0-22706 GCA_963657675.1 Ruminococcus intestinalis | reverse complement strand
CCTTAGTGCGGCGGCCATCAATCTTTACAGCAACCTTGCCTTGGCGGCCGGAGGAATAGTTGAAATAACCGCTGGTTTCTTTTGAACCGGTACTAAAGCCAATGATAGCATTAGGCTTAGAAGCTTTTTTGGTGATAATATTAATCACACCGCCCATTGCTTCAGAACCATAAATTGCAGAACCAGCACCACGGATAATCTCAATATGCTCTACATCAGCCATATTGATACGATTTAAAACATAGACGTTTTGCGTAGCAGGGGTATCCTCATCTGCCATACGCTTGCCATCAACCAAAATCAGACTGTGCATAGTGTCCATACCGCGAACCATTACCTGGTTGCCAGTCATGCCAAAGCTTTGTACATCAACACCAGTTGCGTATTTTAATGCATCCTGTACGCTATAAGCACCCATATGCTTTAAATCGTCTTGAGTTACTACTTGTACAGCATTAGGCACTTCCTTCTTCTCCAATGCGGTACGCGTAGCAGTTACAACAAAATCCGCACCCTCATATGCATCCATCTCATCTTGCTCTGCAGCATAGCCCATGTTGGCAACTGCGCTGATAACGCAGGCAGTAAGCAGAGCTACACGCTTTTTGTTTAAACGTTTCATAAATCAACCTCTTCTCTCAGTAAGTTTATATTTTGTATATTTCCACACCCCGTAGTCAGTGTAGGCTAACCATAGGGTGAAAATATAGGAGTAAAATTTACCTTAACAGGCCTACGTAAAGGCAAATACCTGCCTCCCCTGTTAGGGGAGGTGTCAGCGTAGCTGACGGAGAGGTTTGCACTAGCTGAAAAAAGTAAACCTCTCAGGCGCCTACGGCGCCGGCTCTACTAAAAGGAGAGCCTTTATTGCCTTCACTCGTGCTCCTCCACACTGTAGGGGAAGCACACAGGATACACGCTGCCGTTGGCCTCAACGTGCATAATCACAGCCCGCACATCATACAGGCTTTCAATAACCGGCTCCACAAAAACCTCCTTCGTGGGTCCATCTGCCATAATCTTGCCCTTTTTGAGCGCGATCAGGCGCTCACTGTAGCGTGCCGCATGGTTCAAATCGTGCAGCACCATAATGACTGTCAGTCCCATTTCGTTGTGCAGGCGCACAACCAGCTCCATCAGCTCCAGCTGATGATGCACATCCAGATAGGTCGTAGGCTCGTCCAAAAGCAGCACCTGCGGCTGCTGTGCCAGTGCCATTGCCAGCCAGGCGCGTTGACGCTCGCCACCACTCAAGGTGTGCACCAGGCGTGTGCGCAACGACCCCAGCTCTGTAAAGGCAATAGCCTCATCTATAGCAATTCTGTCTTCTCTGCCCAAGCCGTCAAAAAATTTGCGATAAGGCATGCGGCCGTAGCTCACAAGCTCCTCCACCGTGGTGCCAGCGGGAGCGTTGGCACTTTGCGCCATTACCGCCATCGTGCGGGCCACCTCTTCGGTGGACATTTTGTTGATATTTTTGCTGTCCAGATAAACCGTACCGGCAGCAGGCTCCAGCAGGCGGCAAAGCGCCTTTAGCAACGTGCTTTTACCACTGCCGTTGGGACCGATAATGGTCACAATCTCCGGCTTAGCTATATCAAGCGTCAAATCCTTGATAATCGTATGCTCACCATATTGGAGCGTAATTTTATCTGTATGTAAGGTTGGGTTATGCATAATTTAGCGCATCCTCCTTTTTAAAAGGTAAAGGAAGAACGGTCCGCCGATAAACGACATAAAGATACCGACGGGGATTTCCAGCGGACTGAACAGCGTTCTGGCCGCCGTATCTGCCAGGGTAACGACCGCACCACCGGCAATGGCGGCACAGGGCAGCAAATATTCATGGTCACTGCCAATCAAAAGGCGCATGATGTGCGGCACGATGAGGCCGACAAAGCCCAGCATGCCGGCAACGCTGACGGAAACCGCCGCCAACAGCGCCGACAGAAAAATCAAAATGGTGCGCATGTGCATTACACGCACGCCCAGGCTTTTGGCCAGCTCGTCGCCCAGCTGCAGCGCGTTGAGCGAGCGGGCACACAAAATCGTACCGATGATGCCAATAGCGCTATAGGGCAAAAGCATCTCCACATGACCCCAGCTGCGTCCCTGAAAGCCGCCAGCCATCCACATCACCGTTCCCTGGATGCGGTCGCTGTAAAAAACGTTGAGCGCTGCCATACCGCCGCCAAAGAAGGTGGCAATGGCCACGCCTGCCAAAATCATCCGCAGGGGGTTTATGCCCTTTTCCCATGCCAGAAAGAATACGATGCCTGTAGAAAGCACCGCGCCGGCAAAGGCTGCGACAGGCACCATGGCCGACTGCTCCGGAAAGAGCAGCATAACCACCATAGCGAACAGGCCCGCACCGGCACTCACGCCGATGATGCCGGGGTCTGCCAAGGGGTTGTGCAGCACGCCCTGCAGGTTGCAGCCTGCCAGCGCCAGATTTGCGCCCACCAGCACCGTCACGATAGTACGCGGCAGACGGATCAAATTCACAATACGGTTGGTATCTGCATCAGCCTCACCCATCAGCGCTGCCCAGGTTTGCCCCACCGTCAGACTGATAGTGCCGCTGCCGATGCTAACCAGCACACCGATAACGAGCAGGATGCACAGGCCAAAAAACACCGCTATTCTCAGTCGTTCCTTTGTTTTAGCATCGTTGCTCATTACTTAGCATCTCCATACATATCTTGCTTCAAAATCTTCATCGCCTCGATAGTGTGCGTACCGGGGTTAACTGTAAACAGGCTTGGTGGCAGCTGATAAACGCGGTTGTTCTTCACAGCGTTCACATCATGCCAGATAACGTTATCACGCATATTCGCACGCAGCTTTTCCAAAATTTCCGTACTGCCGCCCATGGTGATAAGCATAACCACGTCAGGATTTTCCTTAGCGACAAATTCCATAGACAGCGGAATAAAGCTGCTGTCCTTGACGTTTTCTGCCTTGTCGGCGATATTGACGCCGCCCAGGCGCTTTACCAAGTCGCCGCTGAAGCTCATTTTAGTGGACATGTTGAAGCTGTCAGGCGCGCCAAAGATAATCAGCACCTTAGGCCCCTTGCCAGGCTGCACGTCCTGCACCAGCTCGGCGTATTCCTTTTCAATCTGCGCGCGCTTGGCAGCTGCCTCCTTTTCCTTACCGGCAAAGCGGCCAAAATCATCAATGCTCTTGAGCACATCCTCGTAGGAATTGATCATATTCAGATACAGCGGTACGCCTGCCATCTCCAGCGGCTTGCGCAGCATTACGTGAAAGGGCACGTTAGTGCCAACCACCAGGTCAGGCTTCAGGCCTATAATTTTTTCCAGGTTGGGCGCATGGATCTGCCCCACCTCAGGAATATCCTGCAGGCCGGCCTTGATATCATCAGGATAGGAATTGCTTGTCGGACGGCCTACAGCCTTGCCGCCGATGCTGGCAAAAATTTCCAGGTTGGATGCGTTCAAAAACACCAGTCTTTTGGGTGCGGCAGGAATATGCACCTTGGCCCCGGTGCTGTCGGTCACGGTTATAGCAGCGTTATCTGCCAGTTTATGTTGGCCGCGTGCCAGCAAAAAATAACCGGCCAGCGCAATAATTACAATAAAAACAAGTAGGATATATTTTTTCATGAGCAGCTCCCTTCAGTAAATTAGCTTAGACTATTCACGAAAATAAATTAGCCTAGTCTAACTTTCACCTTGTCATTATCTAACAAATGCGTTAGTTTGTCAAGTTAAAATTAGTCTAGGCTAATCTGTATTTTTAGTTTGCCGTAAGCAATGTTACGTTTAACTCCATAGTTAATTTTGCTTTATCCTGCGCACCCTGCACCAGGCGCAGCTGCTGCACGATGCAGCCTGCACGCTCTGCCTGCCGCAGCCAGCGCAGCAGGGCGAAAAAATCCCCCGCCGCGACAATTTTGAGCTGCTGTTGCGTCAGCTGCTGCCCCTGCCCACGCTGCCCCTGCCCCGCCTGCAGGGTTACAAGCTCCACACCTTGCGTCCGTGCCTGCCTTTGCAGACGCTGCATAACATTATTCAGCCGCAGCTGCTCTCCTGCCTGCGCCTCCAATTGTGCCAGCTGCGCCGCCTGCTGCCTTTGGTAGCCGGCATAATCGGCGTGCTCGCTGGCAAACTGCTGCCTTTTAGCTAACAGTTTCTGCGACTGCTGCAGGCTGGCCTCAAGCTGCAGCCGCTCCTGCCATACGCTGCAAGCCACACTGCCAAGCCATACGGCCAGCAGCATAACGGCAATACCAAGCAGCACAAGTATTCTTTCATTTAGCTTTTTTAGCATCAGTTTTTCCCTCCTGCGGCAGCAGCTGTAATTTGTAGCTTGTAAGTACCCCCTGCTGCTGTGTCTGCAGCAGCTCCACCCTACTGTAACGGCCTGATTGCTGCAGCCCCTGCGCCAGTGCCTGCACGGCCTGCGCATCCACCGCCTGTCCCTGCAATAACAACGGCTTTCTGGCACCGCTATATTCCAGCACTGTCAGCCAGGCACCCGGCCGCATCAGAGCGCTCAAGGCTTCCAGCTCACTACCGGCCTGCGCCGTGACAGGTGCTTTAGCTCCCTGCAGCAGCCCCTGCAAATGCTGTATTTTTTGCTCCACCGCCTTGCTTTCGCGCTGACGCTCCTGCCAGGGTGCAAGCTGCGCTAATTGCTTTTGTACACTCTGCAGCTGCTGCCCTGCCAGGTAACGTCCGCCCCAGGCGCCGGCGTAGGCCAAAAGCGCCAGCAGCAGCATACCGCACGCCGCACGCGGCAGCCACCGTCTTGCCAGCTGTGGCGGCAGGCACAGGGACTGCTGCTTCTGCTGTCTGTAGCTGTGGGGTAGAGCCTTGCCTGCGTACCACCCCTGCGCCAAATTTTCAGCACTAAGCTGCGTGTCCAGGGATATATATTCCAGATGCAGCAGCAATTTAGCGCACAGCTCCTGCCACATCTGCCGCTGTGCGTCAGGCAGTGCTGCCAGCCGCACCTGACATTGCTGCCCGTCACCGGTAAGGCTGCTTTCCACACTATAGCCATAGCTGTAGCTGCCTGCCTCCCATGGCACGCAATGCTGCGCCTCCCAGGCCACAGCCTGCAGCATTTCCTTTTGCGGCAGCAGCGGCAGCGTCAGCTGCTCGCTATGCAAGGCAGCCGCCTGCGGCAGTAATAAGGTAGTAATGTTTTCCTCCACCTCATGCTGCAATAATAGCTGGCGCAGCTCATCCTCCAAGCCCTGCGCCGTAGCAACGTCCTGTGTCAGCTGCTCCTGCCACAGCATTTGTCCCTGCTGCCAATAGCTTACGCCTGCATTTGCCAGCGACAGCACTAAAAGTGGCTGCGCACAGCGCAGCCTGCGCCTAAGGTGCGTCAGCAGCGGTCCTGCAATGTCCCCAAGCTTATACTCCTTAGTAAAATCCATGTCAATCAACCTCCCCAATTTTATAACACTCTACTAAAATAGTCCCCAATACCAGGCCAATATTTTGTCACCCCAAAAGTATGCTGCCACTGCCGCCAGGCACAAAAACGGTCCGAAGGGCAACGCCATATTGTGCCTGGCACGCCCGCACAGCAGCAGCAGGCCGCCAAAAGCGCCGCCGCCCACAAAAGCCAGCAGCAGACACGCCAGGCCCGGCGCCACGCCCAGCCACAGTCCCAGTGCCGGTGCCAGCTTTACATCGCCCTCGCCCATACCGCCACGGCTGGCAAAATACAGCACCAGCATAATAGCCAAAAGTATACCTGCACCGCCAAGCGCCTCCTGCAGACTGCCCAGCCGCCACGCCTGCCACAGGCCGCACGCCGCCAAAAGCAGCGTCACCCTGTCATAAAGCAGCATGTATTTAATATCGCTGTAGCAGTGAACAGCGAGGAGCAGCAAAAAAACAACGTCCATAATTTCACCTCCACAAAGCAAAAGGACTCCTGCATTGCAAATTTACTACAATACAGGAGTCCGAAAACTCTTTACTACTTATTTTATTGTATGCTCAAAGCTCCTGCTCACCAGGCCAGGTCTTCAGTTTCCTGACGACCCTTACCAGTCAGGGCGTCCAGCATAATGCGCTGCTCGATGTGGGCAGCCAGCTTTTTGGTGAATTTAACAGTATCCGGATTTACGGACATACTGTCGATACCGCTCTTAATCAGGAATTCGCAGAACTCAGGATATACGCTCGGAGCCTGACCGCAGATGGAAACGGTCTTGCCGTCCTTGTGTGCAACCTCGATGAGGTGACGGATAGCGCGACGTACAGCCAGATTACGCTCGTCATAGATGTGCGAAACGGTATCGTTATCACGGTCGCAGCCCAGAACCAGCATGGTCAGGTCATTAGAGCCAATGGAATAACCGTCAACGAACTTATTGAACTGGTCAGCCAGGATGATGTTGGACGGGATTTCGGCCATCAGCCAAACCTTGAAGTCCTTGCCGCGCTGCAGGCCGCAGTCAGCCATAATTTTGACAACCTTTTCACATTCCTCCACGTTGCGGCAGAAGGGAATCATCACATTAAGGTTCTTGAGGCCGAACTCCTCGCGTACCTTACGCACTGCCATGCACTCCAGCTTAAAGGCCTCGATATATTTGGGATCATAGTAGCGGGAAGCGCCACGCCAGCCTAACAGGGCAGATGGCTCATACGGCTCAAACTCGTCGCCACCCTTCAAATCGCGGTATTCACTGGATTTGAAATCCGAGAAGCGCAGGGTAACAGGTCTGGGGGCCATAGCCTGGCAAACCTGGCGGATGCCCTCGGCCAATTGGTCCACAACCTTTTCCGGCTGACCAATCTTAATCAGATACAGCGGATGCTCGTGGATATAGGTGGTCCAGATAAACTCCTCGCGCATCAGGCCGATGCCGTCGCAGGGAAGAGTGGAATATTTTTCTGCCAGCTCAGGGTCGCCCAGATTCATATAAATCTTGGTGCCGGTCGGTGGGAAATATTCTGCTGCTGCAGCCACAACCTGCTGCACCTGCTGTGCCGGTTTTTCTTCTTCAATAATGCCTTCATATACGACGCCATGGGTAGCATCAACAGTTACGTCAATACCATCGGCGATGGTGGAGGTGGCAGCCTCGCCGCGGCTCTTGGTGCCGACGATGCAGGGAATGCCCAGCTCACGGCTGACGATGGAGGCGTGGCAGGTCATACCGCCGCTGTCAGTTACGATGGCCTTGGCCTTCTTCATGGCAGGAACCCAGTCAGGAGCTGTCATTTCGGTTACCAGGATTTCGCCCTCCTTGAATTCGTCGATATGGGAGGGATCCAAAATTACATGCACGCGGCCTGCGACGTTACCAGGACTGGCAGGCAGACCCTTGACAATAACCTTGCGATCTGTAGTCACTTTCTTTTCCTCTTTCGGTGCGCCATTTTCTTTGTTGCGGCGGCTCCATACGGTTTCAGGACGGGCCTGCAGGATATAAACCTTGTTGTCGCGCTCGTCAACGCCCCATTCCATGTCCATGTAGCAGCCATAATGCGCTTCAATCTTCTTGGCACATTCAGCCAGCTGTTTAATCTGTGCGTCCGTCAGCTTCTGCTCGTTCTGCTCGTCCAACGGAACCATAACCTCCTCGCAGTCACCGTCAGCCTTGCGGATGAGCTTGATGTCCTGCGTATTGACGTTCTTTTCGACAATAGCGCCGCTGGCTTTATTTACAGTATAGTTATCTGGAGTTACGGTGCCTTGTACAACGTATTCGCCCAGGCCCCAGGCACCCTCGATAAGGATGTTCTTGTCGTCACCGGTAGCGACGTTGACAGTAAACATTACACCTGCAGCCTTAGAGAAGACCATCATCTGCACGGCGGCACTCAAAGCAACGTCCAGGTGATCAAAGCCCTGCTTTTCGCGGTAATAAACAGCGCGGTCGGTAAAGCAGGAGGCATAGCACTCCTTAACCTTGGCTACGATGGTGGCAGCACCCTTGACGTTCAAATAGGTGTCCTGCTGGCCGGCAAAGCTGGCATCCGGCAGGTCCTCGGCGGTAGCACTGCTGCGTACAGCCACAAACGGATCGGCCTCGCCCACCTTTTTGCCCAGCTCCTCGTAGGCCTCGGCAATCTGCTGCTGCAAATCCAGCGGCATTTCCTCGTCCATAATTGCCTGACGCACCTTGGCGCAAACCTCGCGCAGCTGGGCGCTGTTATCTACGTCCAGGCCGGCGATCAAATCCTTAACCTTTTGGTAGAGACCGGTCTGCTCAAAGAAATACTTGTAGGCGCAGGCAGTAGTTGCAAAGCCATAAGGAACAGGTACGTCAACATGGCTTGTCAGCTCGCCCAGGGAGGACGATTTACCGCCGGCGATAGCCACATCCTTTCTTTCTAACTGGTCAAACCACAGCAGAAATGCTTTTTCTTTCTCCATAATATTTGCTCCTTTAAAAATACTATACTTTTTATCAGGGTACTTCCTTAATATAGTGTATACTATATCACATTTAGAGAGCATATTCAAGCGATTTCACAAGATTTTACAATATTTTTCCCTTTACAGGCCTGCAGCAGCCTTCCAATGACGATTCTCAAATATGTGCCTGCTGGCAGCTGTCATCTACAAAAAAAGCGGCCTAACTACTACTAGCTAGACCGCGTCAGCGTCTTGGTGGAGACGAGGAGGATCGAACTCCTGACCCCCTGCTTGCAGGGCAGGTGCTCTCCCAGCTGAGCTACGCCCCCAAAATATCTTTCATGATACAGTAATTACGTACATTTGTCAAGTAAAACCTTGGCTACACCTGCTATCAACGCTTTTGCGGCAGTGCTTCGAGCACAATGGCCTGCACCCTGCTGTCAGTGCCTATTTCCAGCGCAAAGCGCAAATTCTGCCCTGCGTCATCCTGCCACAGGTATTCGTAGGTGGTCTTTTTGGCGTCATACACCACTGCGTCCGGCAGGCCGTACTGCCCCACGGCGCGGCCGGCACTGTCGCCCACGCTCACCCCGCGCATAGTGATGTATTTGCTGTCCGTCACGCGGATCCCCTGCACCAGCTGCTTCCTTTTGGCTACGCTGATGATAGCATTGGCATAGACATAATCTGTGATTTTACGTTTTTTATCCACTGTTTGCTGCTGCAGGGCGCCAAGACGTGCCTCTGCCCGCTGACGGTCAAAGCGTGTGCCAAGCGCGGCATAGCCTACGGCAAAATCCTCCTGCGTCAGCGCGTCCTTAGTGCCTGCGCCGGTGTAGGGAGCATAAATATAGCCGCTCACGCCGTCAGAATCGGCCTTGAGCCATGCACCCTGCTGCCCCAGCACGCGCAAAAGCGAATGGTGCGGCAGCACCTTCAGCACGCTGCCGTTTACAGCAGCAGCACGAAAGTTGACGTCATCACCCTGCAGAATCACGAAATCGGCCCTGTCATAGCCCTTAAGCCTTGCGCCTGTATAATAGGCCTGCTGTCCTGCCGCCAAGGCAGTAGCGGCTGCCAGCAGCAGTGCAGCGGCCAGGACGCCGGTAAAGGTTTTTATTATCTGCATCTTAAATTTCTCCCTTAAATCAAGCAAACACTACATCAAAAGCACAGACCTGCAAAACGCGTCGCGCGTCTTTGCAGGCCCGTAAGCTATTAATCAATAATATTTTGTTTATAATCGTGGTACAGCGCCTTGAGCTGCTCCATGGTCGCGCCCATTTCCAGCTTCAGCCTGGAGGCAGCATCATAATTGCCCTCGGCAACAGCCTTGCGGATGGCAGTGAAAATGCTCTTTTCCTCAAAGGAATCCTTGGCCAGCTTAGCGCGCAGCTGCTGGATTTTGCGCCACATAGCCAAATCACAGTCAGTGCAGCCATCCTGGCTGTGCAGACGCTTCATATCAATAACGGCCTGATAGTTTTCGGGAATCAGGCGGGTCAAAAGCTCCGTCTTCCAGCGGATGAGCGCGCCCTGCATAAAGGAATCGATATATTCCTTCTTCAAAATGCCACCCTGGGTGAGCACGGCCAGCTTTTCGGGGTATTTTTTGAAGGCGCACAGGTTTTCCCATACGGTAGCAGGAGGCTCACCAAACAGCCTGCTGCGCTCTTCAGCGCTAAAGTCCTCAAAAACATCGTCCTCAGTGCGGTATTGACGGTCCTTATCCAAATAGAAGCCTTCCTCGCCGGCCTTCTTGGAAATTTCCTTTTCCAGCGCCTTGAGGTCTTGGCCGCTCTCGACGCAGGCCTTAATGCCATCTAAGCAGGACAGGTAGAAGGCTGCCAGGGCGATATAGGTGTTGGTATAGGGATTGGGCGAACGCATCTCGATACGTGTAGCCTTAGAATTATCCAAATCACGGATAAGGCCTGCCAGAATCGTCCTGTTACGGGACGGGTTTTCGGGGCTCAGACCCAGGCTGGTGACAATGCACACAGGTGCCTCAAAGCCTGGCTTTAAGCGGTTCAGGGAATCTATCGTGCAGGAAATAAAGGGATTGGTAACCTCGTAGTTCTTGAGCAGACCCATCAGCGCGCCATAGCCGATTGCCGAAAGGAAGTCCGCATGCATATTCTGGGGCGAAAACAGGTTGATAATCTTGCCATTTTTCATCTTGGCGGCCATGCCCACGTGCGTATGCTCGCCGCTGCCGGCAACACCGGGAATAGGCTTCGCCTGGAAGGAAACCTCCAAGCCGTTCATACGGAAGATTTCCTTAACGATGATGCGCGCCAAAAGCTCGTTGTCACCAGTCTGCACGCCGTCGCTAAACCTCCAGTCCACCTCCAGCTGCTCCATAACATGGGTCATGTGGCCGGCGCCGTCAATCTGTCCCTTTACGCCGCCGCATTCCTTGTGGCCCATCTCCGGCTCCAAGCCATACAGCTCCAGCGTCTGGATGGTCTGCTCCAGGGCGGTGCGCACATTGCCGCGGGTACGCTGCCAGTACTGCTCCTGCATCACCTGCGAGGAAGAAAGTGCCTCCAGCGGTGCATCCTCACGCGGGGTCTTTACCCAAAATTCCAGCTCGGTGGCACTGGTGAACACCAGCTTCTCAATTTCGGCAGGGTTCACATGCTCCAGGCCGGGGATAACGGGATGCTTGGCAAACAGCGCCATAATCTCCTGCTCCACATAGGCCAAGGTATTCTTTAGGATAGAACGCGAATCCACATAATTGTTGTTATGCACCAGATAGCAGGGAATACGCAGCGTGCCAATCATGCGGCCGCTTTCGGCATCAAAATGCTCATAATTATAATCTATAAACCAGTTGACGGTTTTATCCACCTTCATATCCACGCGCGCATTATTCAAGGTGGCGATGCCTGTGAGCACAACCGAGGAGCCGTCGGTTTGGGCGGCACTGCCTTCCAAAAAGTCCTGCATATCCTCCAAGAAAACCTTCATCGGGATTTTCTCGTCGGTATCGTTACCGGCAAAATCCACACCCATCAGGGATACAAACTGAATTTCCGGATGCTGTGCCAGCAAATCGCGCAGAGCCTCCTCATTTTGTTGGTCAGGCTTGATCACATACAATAAATCTTTGTTGTTCATGACTAATGCAGCCATCATGGCTGCCTCCTTTCTCAATACTCCCTAATAATTCTCCCAGAAAAACGAAAAGGACCTTCCCAAGCAGGGAGACACTTCGCCCACGCCAAAGAAAGTCCTCGTTGACTATCTGCCCTTATTATAGCAGACAGCCAGCTTTATTGTCCAGCTTTATTTTTCTTGGGGGGAGACACTAGGAAAGCAGCTGCAGCAAAATCTCCTCCAGCCTGCTGTAGCTGCGGCCCCCGCGGCGAAGGCCGCTGTTGAGATCGGCAAGGTCCAGCAACGCCTGCCTTACGCGCTCCTGCCTGAAGCGCCTGCTGTCCTGCGCCAAAAACTTATAGGCATAAGGGTTTTTGATACCGATAGCCTCCATAATAGCCCTTTGGTCCATTCCCTGCCCCTTAAGCTCCAGGTAACGCAGCACCTGGCGCAGCTTTGCCGTCACCATACCTATAATGGGCAGGATATTATACGGTCCGCGCTTAGCCTCTATCGCTAAAATCTCCAACGCCTCCTGCAGCCTGCCTGCCATAATGGCATTATTGATGGCAAAGGCCGAGGGGTTGGCCAGCGGTGCAAATATAGCCAGCACATCCTGGCGCGTCCATTGCCTGCGTGTGCCTGCATATAACGCCAGCTTGGCAATTTCCTGCCGCAAAATTCCCAGCGGTATGTCATCACCCACAGGCTCCAGATAGCTCATAACCGTAGCGATGGCATCAGGCGTAAAGCGTGCGCCATAAAGTGTCTCCTGCGCATGCAGCCACTGCTGCACGTCGCGCAGCTTCAGCCTGTCGCAGGCGCAGATAAGCGCTTTTTCTTTCAGGTCCTTATAAAATTTGGTGCGCTTGTCCAAGCTCTTGCTGCTGATAACCACAAAGCAATATTCCGGAACGTCCGTCATTATCCTTGTCAGCTGCTCCAGCCCTTTTTTTGCAGCAGCACCTTCCGCAGCCGCCTCATCATCCTTGGATTTGGAGGACCTTTTCCCCCACAGGCCTTCATCACGCACCAGCACCAGCGATCTGCCGCCAAAAAAGGGATAGGTATTGATAGCGGCGGCAAGCTCCATTATATTGGTATCCTTTTCAAAGCTTTCTATGCTGCGGTCCGCGGCAGGTGTATCGGCAAAAACATAGTCCGGGATTGCTGCCAATATACTATTATGGTAGTCCTCCTCCTCGCCGCACAGCACCAGCACCTGCGTCGGCGGCAGCTCCTTGTGCTGCTGCAGCCTGTATAGTAATTCGTCCGGTTTTATTTCCATGGGTTTTCCTCCGTCTGCTTTGGCATTACCTCCACCATGCATTGTTATATTTTACTCCGCTATACATAGCTTCCTCAATATCCTGCTTTTTAGGTTATATTATTCATGCTTTATTTTTCTAGAGGCACAATAGCTAACTTCTTCCCCAGTGGTGCCAACAGCTTTAAGATAGTGCTTATTTTAGGTATAGCTGTGCCATTTTCCAATCTTGCTATGACCGGCTGCCTTACTCCGCTCATGATTTCCAACTGCTTTTGGGTAATTCCCTGCTCCTGTCTGGCCCTGACCAGCTCACCAATCAAAGCAACCCGCAAATCACTTTCTGCTATTTCCTCTTGCGAAAAAAGCGTTCTTCTTACATCCTGCCATTCGCAGCCCACAGCACTATTCTTCATTTTGCACACCTCGCTTTAAAATCGGTCCATTCCCTTATAGCCTGTTCTATTTCTCTTTTAGGCGTTTTTTGTGTTTTCTTCACAAAGCAATGTAAAAGGACGAAGCTGTCCTCTTGCCAAACTGCAAACAGGCTTCTGTCTCTTAAAGGCCTCAGCTCCCAAATATTACCCTGCAAATGCTTGATATATGGCTCTCCCAGCTTTAATCCAAACTCAGCTAATGCCTGGAGATAATCATTATGCTTATTTAACTTTATCCTACTATCCTTGTCATTCTTACTTTTCAGTTCCAGCAAATAGTCGTATACCGGCTGCTTACCGCGTTTATCTTTATAAAAATAAATCTTATACATATACCTTCCCCCATTATTATAACTTATATGTTATATTACCGCAAGCTTCTCCAGGAATAATCCGCATAACTATAGCATTTTATCCCCTCCGCGTCAAAAGCAATCTTGATGCACCCCAGCTCATCCGTGCGCAAAACCGCACTGCCTGCTTCCTGCAGGCGCTGCAGCGCTTCTGCATGCGGATGGCCGTAGCGGTTGCCACGGCCGCAGGAGATGACCGTCAGCTGCGGCCGCACCTGCGCCAAAAATGCCGCCGTCGTGCTGTTACGGGAGCCATGATGCCCTGCCTTAAGCACCGTATATTGCTGCGTCAGCTGCAGACCGCGTTCGCGCTCCTGTCCCATATCACCTGTAAAAAGCAGGCTCCCCTGCGCACAGCGCACTGCCGCCAGCGTACTGGCCTCGTTGCCGCTCACCGCCTGCTGCGGCACGTCCACCAGCTGCAATTGTGTTTGTTCATCCAGCTCTATCTGTTCTCCGTTATGGGCAATTTTAATATTGCTGATATTTCCCTGCCGCAAAATTTCTTCACGCATTTTGCTGCTTTCCGCCGTCAGCAGCTCGTTTGGCACAAGCAGCGTCCCCACACGCAGCTGCCGCAGCAGCGAGGGCGCACCGCCCACATGGTCAAAGTCATAGTGGCTGAGCAGCAGCACGTCTATTTTACTGTAACCCAAATAACGCAAAAAGAGAGCGACCACCCTGCTGCCTGTGGCAATATTTTTGAGACCGCCTGTATCGATGACGACGACCCTTTGCAACGGCGTTACCACCACGGCGCAGTCGCCCTGCCCCACGTCCAAAAAATATGCCGTCAGAGGCAGCGTCCGCTGCTGCTGCCAGACGATAGGTGCTACCAAAAGCAAGGCCAATACCCCCATGCCTATGCGGCGTTCGGCACCAGTAAAAAACTGTAGCCAACCAAAATCAGCCCAAAGAGCCAGCAAAGCATAATACAGCACTGCGCAGTATGCGCCCACGTTGCCGATGACGATGGTGGCAAAGGGCAGCTGCGCCAGATAGCGCGCCTGCGTCAGCACCTGCTGCAGCAAAAACTGCGCCGCGTCAAGCAGCACGCCACCGCCAGGAAGACGGCTGCCCAAAAGCGCCAGCTGCGCTGCCAGCTCCAGCACCGGCACCAGCACGATGTTGCTGACGACGGAAATGAGCGATACCTGGTGAAAGTAATACACCTCCAGCGGCACCACCGCCAGCTGCGCCGCCAGTGTCACCGCCGCCCCTTCGGCCACAGGCGCAGGTAAAAAGCCCAGCAGGCTACGTCTGCACGCAGGCAGCAGCCACAAAAGGCCTGCCGCCGCCCCAAACGACAGCTGAAAGCCAATGTCCAAAAGCCACAGCGGCCGCACGCACAGCATAGCCGCCGCTGCCAGGCACAGCAGCCTTCCCCGTTCGGCACCACGACCGCACCACAAAAGCACCAGCGCCATAAGCAGCGCACGCACGACGGGAGCACGCAGTCCGCACAAAAGCGCGTACAGCACCAGCAGCACGCTCACTAGACGACTGCGGTGCGGCTGCGGCAGGGGGGCAAAAAGTGCCAAAAGCAGGCCGCTGAGCATCACTAAATGCGTACCCGACACCGAAAGCAGGTGTGCCAAACCGTTGGCAGTAAAAATCTCACGTGTCTGCTCATCCAGACGGCCGCTGCCGCCCAAAAGCATACCGCCAAGCAGTGCCCCCTGCTCCTTGCCCATGCGCTCCTCTAAATGATCGCATAACGCCAAATTCCACAGCTGCAGCTGCTGCCAGACACTGCTAGTGCTATCGGCGGCGAGAAGCTGCGCCTTTTCCAGGCGTGCGCCCAAATTATTAATCCTATTATACAAAGCGCCGTCAAAGCCTCCGGGATTGCGCAGGCTCACCAGCTCCGCCAGCGTGCCACGCACCAGCACCCTGCCGGTTTTGGGCATAGCAGCACCTGCGAGGCCAACACGTAGGCGGCCATTATAGTCAATTGTTTTTCCCTGCACCTGCAGCTTTTCGCACCGCACTATAAAACCGCCATAGCCATCATTAAAATATACGCTCGCAGGCTCCACTGCCCCCAGCACCTGCGCCTGCTGCCTGTGGCAGGGCGCAAGCTGCCGCGCCGCTCCCGGCTGGGTACGCAGGCCGCAGCCCAGGCCTAAGCACAGCAGGCACAAGCATAGCAGCGCCCCTGCCGCCTTTGCCAGTCGCCAACGCAGGGCCAGCACGCCAAGCGCTGCCGCTGCAGCCAAGGCATGAGCAAAATAACCGCCGCAGTCAGCCAGCTCAAGGCGCAGGCCGCTATATATGCCTACAACCAAAAATAGCGTGCCGCTGTAAACAAAATGCATCCTAATCCACCTCCACCAAGGGACGCAAGCGCTCCAGCTTCACCTTACCGATGCCCTTCACCTTGAGCAAATCATCAACGCTGCCAAAGCGCCTGCCCTGCCTGTAGGCAACAATGCGCTGCGCCAGCGCCGGTCCCACCCCCGGCAAGCTTTCCAGCTCGGCGGCGCTGGCTGTGTTGAGCCTGACGCGTACACCAGCTTGATTTTTTGACGTACTGCTCCTGCCTGTCGCGTTGTCTGCGCTGCCCTTAGCTTTTCCCTGCGCTGCCGCCCTGGTGGCCTTTTGCTTGACTGCAGGCACGTTCACCTGGTTGCCATCCTTCAGGTTACGCGCCAGATTCACCCTCTCCCTGTCTGCTGCCTCCGTCAGACCTCCTGCCGCTGCCACCGCGTCCAACGCCCTGCTGCCTGCTGCCAGCTCATACAGGCCAGGCTCGGCCACCGCACCGCTCACGTACACCGTAATTTTTTTCTCACTACTCTTTGCCTTGCCAGCACTCTGTCCCGCCACAGGTAGCAGATTAGCTTGCTTTGTAACGCCACTATTTACATAATCGCTGAAAACACTTGTGATGGCGCAGCCAAGCAGCAAAATTACCAGAAAAGCTATTTTCTTCTTTTTGTTGTCCATAACCCTTACCTCCATTCCTTTCAGGCATATCAACAAGCAGTAAGGCATCCGAAAAAACAAAAAGAGCCCCCAAGAATAACAATTACGTTATTCTCAGAAGCTCTGAAAATGTAAGCGTTATTTAGCGTACTACTAAACAATGTCCAAGGACACTTACTGCTTATTTTTTTGTACGTGCGGCGGCCTATATGCAGGCAGCCGCTACGCTTTTATCGCTAAATTATTTAGCTACGATATTAACCAGACGGCCGGGTACGCAGATAACCTTGCGCACGGTAGCACCACCGATGTGGGCCTGTACGTTGGCGTCAGCCAGCGCAATCTTTTCCAGCTCCTCCTTGGTGGCAGCAGCAGGAACAGTCAGACGGCCACGCACCTTGCCGTTAACCTGCAGCACGATCTCGACGTTATCAACCTTGAGGGCCTCCTCGTCGTAGGCAGGCCAGCTTTGGTCATGCACGCTGGTGTCCGCATCGATAGCGCCACGCCACAGCTCTTCGGTGATGTGCGGCACAAACGGGCTCAGCATCTTGATCAAATCAGAGATCGCCTCGTAAATCAAACCGGCGTTGGGTTCAGGCTTAGCTTCTTTATAAGCATACAGCGCGTTTACCAGTTCCATGAGCGTAGAAATAGCGGTGTTGAAGTTAAAGCGGGTTTCAATATCGTTGGCAACCTTTTTGATGCTGCCATGCAGCACGCGGCGCAGGTCCTTGTCGGTTTCGTCGAGTGCGCTTACGTCGTAGCCGGTAACCTTTTGCTCCAGCTGCGGCATGTAGTTCAGCACAATGCGCCAGATACGGTTGAGGAAGCGGAAGGAGCCTTCTACGCCCTGGTCGCTCCACTCCAGCTCGCGCTCAGGCGGAGCAGCGAAGAGGATGAACAGGCGCGCGGTATCTGCGCCGTACTTCGCCAAAATTTCCTCTGGGGAAACAACGTTGCCCAGGGACTTGCTCATCTTGGCGCCGTCCTTGATTACCATGCCCTGGGTCAGCAGGTTGCTGAAGGGCTCGTCATAATCCAAAAGTCCTGCATCACGCAGCACCTTAACGAAGAAGCGGGAATAGAGCAGATGCAAAATAGCATGCTCAATACCGCCGATATATTGGTCAACAGGACCCCAGTAGTTGTTGAGATCCTTAGCAAACGGCAGCTTGTCGTTGTGTGCGTCGGTATAACGCAGGTAGTACCAGGAGGAGCACAGGAAGGTGTCCATGGTATCGGTCTCACGGGTTGCGTCCGCACCGCACTTGGGGCACTTGCAATGAACAAAGCTTTCCGAAGTAGACAGTGGGGACTTGGCACCGGCGGTAAAGCTTACGTCCTCAGGCAGACGCACGGGCAGGTCCTCTTCAGGCACCAGCACCTCGCCGCAATGCGGGCAGTAGATGATAGGAATCGGTGCGCCCCAATAACGCTGACGGCTGATGAGCCAGTCGCGCAGACGGAAGTTTACACGGCGCTTGCCAAAGCCTTCCTTTTCGGCCTTGTCCATAATAGCGCTCATAGCGGCGTGCATTTCCATGCCGGTGAATTCGCCGGAGTTAACCAGCATGCCTTCCTTTTCCTCGTAGGCGCAGGTCATCTCCTCCAGCTTCAGCTCCTTGCCCACCGGGCAGATGGTAACGATCTTGTCGATGCCATATTTATCAGCAAACATCCAGTCGCGCTGGTCACCCGTAGGCACGCCCATTACCGCGCCGGTACCATAATCATACAGAACGTAGTTGGTAACCCAGATTTCCACCTGACGGCCGGTGAAGGGGTTGACGCAGTATACGCCGGTAAAAATGCCTTCCTTTTCGGATTCGCTGGAGGTACGCTCGATTTCGGACTGGTTGCGTACGCGCTCGCAGAAGGCCTTGATTTCCTCAGCCTTGGGATTGTTTTCGCAGATAGTCTTAATCAGCGGATGCTCGGCAGCCAGGGCCATAAAGGTTACGCCATAGGCGGTGTCGGGACGGGTGGTGTAAACAGCGACCTTATCGTGGAGCGCGGGGATTTCAAAGCTGAATTCCAGGCCCTCACTACGGCCGATCCAGTTGCGCTGCATCGTCTTTACACGCTCCGGCCAGCCCTTCAAAAGATCCAGATCCTTCAGCAGCTCATCTGCGTAGTCAGTAATCTTAAAGAACCACTGGCTGAGGTCCTTTTTTACAACCTCGTGGTCGCAGCGCCAGCATTTGCCATCAATAACCTGCTCGTTGGCCAAAACCGTGTTACAGGTGTCGCACCAGTTTACGGCAGATTCCTTCTTAACAGCCAGGCCGCGCTTGTAAAACAGCTCAAAGAACCATTGGGTCCATTTGTAATAATCCTCCTTGCAGGTGGTAACCTCGCGGTCCCAGTCATAGGACAGACCCAAGGCCTTCAGCTGACGGGTCATGTTGGCGATGTTTTCCAGCGTCCACTTTTTAGGCGGGATGTTGTGCTTGATGGCTGCGTTTTCGGCAGGCATGCCAAATGAATCCCAGCCCATGGGATGCAGCACGTTGAAGCCCTTCATTGTGCGGAAGCGAGCAACAACGTCACCAATGGAATAGTTACGTACGTGACCCATGTGCAGGTTGCCGGACGGATAGGGGAACATCTCCAGCACATAGGATTTGGGTTTGGAATCATCCTTTTCTACCTTAAAGGTTTTGTTTTCTTCCCAGTATTTTTGCCATTTGGCTTCAATGTCATGGGGAGCATATTTGTCTTGAAGCATTTCTTTACCTCCTGAATATTGGTCAGAAATAAAAATCCCCGACCTTAAATAAGGCCAGGGACGAATTAGCTCGCGGTACCACCCTGATTGCGGCCAGGGCCGCCACTTAATTAGCCTTGACGCAGCATCACGTCCGCACATTTCCTTGCGGCTTCTTCACGGTGAGTTCACGTCCAATACCTGCCGGCTCGCATCCTCCGCCGGCTTTCTGAAAGCTATTGCAAGCTACTACTCCGCTTCACAGAATTTAAGTAAAAATTATCTTTAATATTATATAACGCGCTCACGTAAAAGTCAAATAGCTGCAGACGCTTACTACTTTTTCTTTTTCGGCAGCAGCTTCTGCCCCAGCTGTCCCTTGACGATAATCAGCTGGTCGCGCAGCTCGGCCGCCGCCTCGAAGTCCAGTGCCTTGGCCGCCTCCTGCATCCGCCTTTCCAGCTCGCGGGCCAGCGTGTTCAGCTCGCGCGTGGATTTTTTCTTCAACGATTTGCTATCTGTCACGCCGCAATACGCAGCCTCGTCCTCCTCAGCCACCTTTGTAAGCTTGATCAGCTGGCGCTGCTCCTTGTACACCGTCTTGGGCGTAATGTGGTGCTCGGCGTTATATTGCTCCTGCCTGGCGCGGCGGCGGTTGGTTTCGTCAATAGCGCGCTGCATGCTGCCTGTAATGCGGTCGGCATACATAATAACACGTCCGTGCGCATTACGTGCGGCGCGGCCTATCGTCTGAATCATAGCCGTATCGCTGCGCAAAAAGCCCTCCTTGTCCGCGTCCAGAATCGCAATCAGCGACACCTCCGGCAAATCCAGGCCCTCGCGCAGCAGGTTGATGCCAACCAAAACATCAAACTTACCTGCACGCAGGCTGTCGATAATGGCGGCACGCTCAATCGTGGCGATCTCCGAATGCAGGTAGCGCACCCGCACTCCTGCCTGCTTTAAGTATTCCGTCAAATCCTCGGCCATGCGCTTGGTCAGCGTTGTCACCAGCGTGCGCTCGCCTCCGGCGCTGTTCTTGTTGATTTCCCCCAGCAGATCGTCAATCTGCCCCTTAATCGGACGGATTTCTATCTGCGGGTCCAGCAGTCCTGTCGGACGGATAATCTGCTCCACCACAGCGTCTGCCTGCTCCAGCTCATACGGCGCAGGCGTTGCCGATACGTAAATCGCCTGCTTAATCTGCGCCTGGAATTCGTCAAAGGTAAGCGGCCTGTTATCATAGGCCGACGGCAGACGGAAGCCATGCTCCACCAGCATCTCCTTGCGCGAGCGGTCGCCTGCGTACATAGCACGTATCTGCGGCAGCGTCACGTGCGACTCATCCACCACCAGCAAAAAATCCTTGGGGAAATAATTCACCAGCGTAAACGGCGCCTCGCCCGCCCTGCGTCCTGCCAGGTGACGCGAATAGTTTTCGATACCGGAGCAGTAGCCCATCTCCTGCATCATTTCCAGGTCGTAATTGGTGCGCTGCTCCAGGCGCTCCGCCTCCAAAAGCTTGCCGCCCTTACCCAGCACCTCCAGGCGCTGGGCCAGCTCCTCGCGGATGTCGCCCATGGCACGCTCCAGGTTTTCCCTGCTCGTTACATAGTGCGACGCCGGAAAAATGGCCACATGGCTGCGCTGCGACAGCACCTCACCCGTCAGCACGTCCACCTCCATGATGCGGTCCACCTCATCATCAAACATCTCGATGCGCACTGCCTTTTCGCCGTAGGCTGCCGGGATAACCTCAATCACGTCGCCACGCACGCGGAAGGTGCCACGCTTGAAATCAATATCGTTGCGCGTATACTGGATTTCCACCAGCTTATGCAAAATCCTCTGGCGGTCTATAATCTGCCCCAGGCGCAGCGAAAGCACCATATCATAATATTCCTGCGGCGCGCCCAGGCCATAGATGCACGATACGCTGGCCACAATGATGACGTCCCTGCGCTCAAAGAGGGCGCTGGTCGCACTGTGGCGCAGCTTATCAATTTCGTCGTTAATGGATGCGTCCTTTTCTATGTAGGTATCAGACTGGGGTATATAGGCCTCAGGCTGATAATAATCGTAGTAGGAAACAAAATATTCCACCGCGTTTTCGGGGAAGAAGGCCTTCAGCTCGCTTGCCAGCTGTGCCGCCAGCGTTTTGTTATGCGCAATCACCAGCGTCGGTTTGCGCACCCTGTTAATCACCTGGGCGATGGTATAGGTTTTGCCTGTACCCGTCGCGCCCAAAAGCACCTGCGTGCGCAGTCCCCTTTCTACGCCCTCTGCCAGCTGTGCTATCGCCTGCGGCTGGTCGCCGGCCGGTTCAAAGGGTGCCTGCAACTTAAAATCCATGCCAATCACTCCCAACAGCCAACGTCTTACAGGTCCAGGTCAATGCTTACCGGGCAGTGGTCGCTGCCAAACACCTCGTTGTGGATTTCGGCAGCCTGCACCTTAGCGGCAATGCGGTCCGACACCACAAAGTAGTCAATACGCCAACCTGCGTTCTTTTCGCGCGCTTTGAAGCGGTAGCTCCACCAGCTGTACTTCACCTCGTCAGGATGCAGATAGCGGAAGGTATCCGTAAAGCCTGCAGCCTTCAGCTCGCGGAACTTGCCACGCTCCTCGTCGGTGAAGCCGGCGTTTTTGCGGTTCGTCTTGGGGTTCTTCAGGTCAATCTCCTCGGCCGCCACGTTCAGATCGCCGCAGACAACGACAGGCTTTTTAGCGTCCAGCTGCTTGAGATAATCACGGAAGACGTCCTCCCACACCATGCGGTAATCCAGGCGCAGAAGACCGTCCTTGGAATTGGGCGTATACACCGTCACCAGATAAAACTCCGCAAATTCCAGCGTAATCACGCGGCCCTCCTTGTCGTGCTCCTCCTGTCCCAGGCCATAGGTGACGCTAAGCGGCCTGTGCCTGGTAAAAATAGCCGTACCGCTGTAGCCCTTGCGCTCGGCGCTGTTCCAGTATTCCTCATAGCCGGGAAAAACAAAATCTGCCTGCTCGCGCTGCATTTTTGTTTCCTGCAGACAGATGACATCAGGCGCTGCCTCCTGCAAAAAATCGGCAAAGCCCTTGGTCATGCAGGCACGCAGGCCGTTAACGTTCCAGGAATATAATTTCATAAGCTATACCTCGCTATCAGAAAAATTTTTCATAAGTATTCTACCGCAAATCACCGGCTCTAGCAAGCTGGGAGTTTTTTTATTCTCCGGGCAATGGGTGCTTCTTATTTTTTGATCTGGTCTGATTGTATGTAGCCGTTAATAGTAACCATAAAATTTGACAATTATGCATAGATGCGTTACAAGCAGTTTGAACAAACGAGTAAAAGCGCGTGAACACAATCACGCCGATAAAAGAAGCCCGGGATTAGGCCCCCGGGCTCTTTTATTTTGGGGGAATATCTTTGATATAATCAGCCGCACTTAGACATAAAGCCCTCTGTTTGAAGTATAATTTTTTATTTTTTGAAATTTTTCGCTTTTTGTGATATAATAATCATATCAAGCTTGATGTAGTACAGTACAGGATTCTGT
>CAVKMV010000022.1:0-22758 GCA_963657675.1 Ruminococcus intestinalis | reverse complement strand
GGTACCACCTTTGATATTAATTACACCGCCATCCTCAGCTTCAATACCGTCTTCACCAACAGTATAGACCGCTTTGCCATCGCTGCTGTTCAAATTAATCGTTCCGCCATTTTCAGCATAGATTGCATAAGCTGCGTTAACAGAAGAATCGTTTACAGTTATCGTACCATTATCAAATGCGCCTAGATTAGAATTTATAGTCACCTTATTGAGTTCAATAGTAGACCCATCATGTGCACCAATTTCAGTAGCTAACTTTTCTACTTTATTGTTCTGAGTCGCGTCATAATAATAATTACCAGCAGTTACACTGCCTCCATTAATAACAATGCTGCTTTCTTCTACTGCATTGATTTCACCAGTAAATGCTACATTAGTTGCTTCTAAATGAGTTTTACTGTCGCTGATTTCTACAGCAACATCTGCAAAGGCCATACCAGGATCTGAAGCATCATCAGGATCAGAACGATTTTCTTTGAGGCCACTCACAGTGCCACCATTTAATGTTACATCTGCACCGCCTTTGGCAAAAATCTTACTAAATTCAACATTGTTCTTTGTAACAGTATCACCGTTTACATTAAGAACGTCTGCTGCCTCCGCACTCAGCACAAAGCTAGTCGCAACGCCTACTGCAAAAACAGAAAGCGCAACCTTTTTTACCAGAGATTTGTCCTTATGAGTTTGCTTCATAATCAATCATCCTTTCTTTTTGCACGTACAAGCTCTTCATTACTATATGTACGTCCGAAGATATGCAGCCAGCAGTTAGTATATACTATAAAACTTTGCAACTACAGTTTATGCACATCTCTATACTGAAATTATAGCACACTATTCCCCCCCTACAAGATTTTTATTGATTTGCACTTGCACTTATACAGTTTACGTAAAATATTTTTCAATAAAAACGCAAAAATGCCGCCCGGCTAAGACAAAGCATCCCAGCCTATGGCGGCACATCACCTGCATATGCAATTTTTTGATTATCTTAGTCTGCCAGCATCGCAGCCTTTTTATCCAAAATAGCCTTTACGGCCGCGCAGGCCGGGCAGTCACAATACTTGGCGCCTGCAGCCTTAATTTCCTTGGCGTGTGCCAAAATATTTTTTGCCAGCTCCGCGCCGAACACGCCCACGCCCGCATCACTGCCTGCAAAGCCAATCAGGCCGTCAATAGTCTCAATATCTGCCTCCAATTCTGCAATGTAAGCCTTGGTCGCTGCTGCCTCGCCGTCAGTACCAACAGCCGCCAGCCACTTTTCCGCAGCGGCCTTGGCCTCAGCACTGCAGCTGGGTGCTGCCACCAGGGCAGCAGTTTGTTCCTTTACATAAGCCAATGTTTCCTGTGTCATAATGCACTACCTCCCAAATATACTTATTGATACCTTTATAGTAAGCCTTAATATTACTTTTGTAAAGTATGCACTTTAATGTATTATAGTTACCAAAATGATACTAATGGCGCTGCCTGCTACTCGCCGCCCATTCCCTGCTGACGCTCGACGCGCTGCATGCTGCGTAGCAGGCGCAGCGTGCAATAAGCAAAGGACAGCAGCACGATCGCACCACCGCCAAAGCCAATGTAGGCCATCGACAGCCGCGTGCTGATGACGCCGCCCAGATAGCTGCCACTGCCAATGCCCAGGTTAAAAATGCCGGAGTAAATGCTCATTGCCACCGCCGACGTGCTCACGGACGTCGTGCGCAAAAGCTCGGCCTGACCCACCACGTTAAAGGCCGTGACGAAAACGCCCCACACGGCGCACAGCGCCAGCAGCACGTAATGGTTAAAGCTGAGCGGATACAACAGCAGCAGCGCCACCGCCACGCCCAGCACCACGGTGCGGAAGAAATGGTAGCGGTATTTATCATACCATTTGCTGAAGGCCATGCTGCCCAAAAGGCCGGCAGCACCAAAAATCACCAGCGTTGCCGTAACCCAGGCCTCGTCCATCCCTGCCACCAGCTTGAGAAAGGGTTCAATGTAGCTATAGGCCGTGTAATAGCCTGTCGGCAGCAAAAAGCTCATCACATACAGGCCGATAAGCACGGGATTGCGCAGCATGACAGGCAGCTGCGCCAGCGTAAAGGGCTCACCCGCATCCAAAGTCGGGAAGACAAAAAACAGGTAGGCCAGCACGGCGAAGGCCAGCACGGCAACGCACATAAACGCCATGCGCCAGCCAATATACAGGCCGATGATGCGCCCCAGCGGCAGACCGACGATAATCGCCACCGCCGTGCCCGTAACAATCATGCTCATGGCCAGCGCCTTAAACGGTCCGCGCACCAACCGCACCGCGATAGGCGAAGCCACCGACCAGAAAATAGCATGGGCAAAGGCCACGCCCACGCGCGAAAGCACCAGCGTCCAAAAGCCGCCGGCCAGGGCCGAGGCCACGTGCGAGACGGCAAACAGGCTGATGGTTGCTAATAGCAGCCTGCGCAGAGGGTAGCGCGAGGCCAAAAGCATCAGCGGCAGGCTCATGAGCATCACCACGTAGGCGTAAATCGTTATCATCCGCCCTGCCTGCGCCTCGGTCATCGCAAAATCGGCCGCAATGTCCATCAAAAGGCCGATAGGCATAAATTCTGACGTATTGAACATAAAGGCCGCCACCGTCATGCCCAAAAGGGGCAGCCATTCCCTGGTAGTAATCTTGTTTTCCATTTACAAAGCTCCTCATTTGATTGCAATACAAAATAGCGGGATTATTATAGCACTCCCCCCCTGCCTGCTGCAAGCAAAGAATTTGTAAATATATTATCCTCTAAATTTGCTTTTCCCAGCTTTTTACCAGCCTGCGGTACATATAATAGCTGATGCCGCCGGAGACCGTCTCCGAAAAAGGAAACGCCAGCCAGGTATAATCCACGCCCAGCTGCGCAAAGCACCAAAAGCTGGGCAGCAGGCAGAAGATTTGCCGGTTAAGCGACAGCAGCGTGCTGGCGCGGCCGGCGCCAATCGCCAAAAACACCATGGGCAGCATCAGCGAAAGCACTGCCGAAAAAAAGCTGGTGCCGATGATGGGAAAGGCCACGCAGCCAAGCTGCAGCACCTGCGCGTCATCAGAAAAAATGCGCAGCGACTGCTCCGGAAAAATCACAAAGCAGATAAAGCCCACTATCATAAAGGCCGCCGATATATAGCACGACAGCCTGACCGTCTCACGGCAGCGCGCAAACTGCCTGCACGTATAGTTAAAGCTGATGACAGGCACGATGCAGGTCATCAGTCCCAAAAGCGGGATGAAGAAAAAGGTCTGCCACTTGTAATACAGGCCCAGCACCGTCACCGCCGCATCCGAAAAACCTGCCAGGATGATGTTCAAAATAACGATGTACACAGTGCAGCTGGCCTGCATCAGGATGGACGAATAGCCATAAGCATAAATGCGGCCTGCATAGTGGCAAAAGGCCGCCAGGCTTGCAGGCGGCCGGCGCCAGCCCTTAAAAAAGGTTATCGCCGCCGCCACCAGCTGCCCTGCAACCGTGGCATAGGCAGCGCCCGCTATACCCATAGCAGGCACAGGTCCGGCGCCAAAAATCAACAGAGGGTCGCACACGATGTTGACCAAAGCACCGGCGACCTGCGCCAGCATGGGCAGACGCATACCACCACCGGCCTGCTGCACCTTGGTCCAGTTGGCTTCCAAAAACAGCCCCAGGCTGCCCACGCATACAATGTTGCCATAGGTCACCGCCGCCGTAATGGCCTCCTCCTCGCTGGCCGACGTCAGCACGTACGGCCGCATAAAGACGTAGCATAGCACTGCGAACACCGCCCAGGTTGCAAGCTCCAGCACCATGCCCGTGCCGGCGGCGGCAGCTGCGTCCTGCGTTCTTCCCTGCGCATACTTGCGCGCCATGTAGGTGTTCACACCCACGCCCGTGCCCACAGCCAGCGCTATCGCCACAAACTGCACCGGAAAGATCACCGATAGCGCCGTCAGGCCGGCGACGGAATATTGGCCGACGAAAAAGCTGTCTACAATATTATACAAAGCCTGGATAAGCAGCCCCAGCATCACCGGCGGCGCAATCTCGCGCAGTATTTTGCTGATTTTGGCCGTGCCAAAATAGCTGCCCTGCTCTGCACTATTCTCCAAAATATCACTCCCTAAATATTGCCTGCCACATAACAAAAGCCTTGCTGCCAAAATTTTAGCAACAAGACCTGTAGCGTCTGTTATATCTTAGCATTTTTTTCAGAAAATGTATAGGAGGATATTCATTTATAATCACAACGCTGGCACTGCGTCATGGCGTTAGCGCCTGCTTCCTTATAAAACATACCCGACCACTGACAGATGCTTTGCAAAATGGGGACGACAGAAGCCCCCTTGACCGTCAGTGAATATTCCACATGCGGCGGAATCTCGTTAAACGCCCTGCGCTCAATCATGGCGTCTGCCATCAGCTCCTTGAGCGTGGTAGCCAGCACCGCATCCGTAATATTGGCCAGCTCCTTGCGCAGCTCGCCGTAGCGCAGCGTCTGTTTTTGCGCCAGCACGCAGATAATGCGCGACTTCCATTTGCCGCCAAACACGCTCAGACCATATTCCAGGGGACAGCGGATATCCGCCTCCAGCTTTTTTTGATACATTACCTTCACCTGCCTTGAACCTATTTTACTACATATCGCCATAAATGCATAGTAAGGCGCAAAAAAGCTGCCGCAGCTACCCCAAAGCAGGAATAGCTATCTGGCAGCTTTATTAGTTTTATAGCTTACAGCACCTTTTTGTTATCAGGTCCCGGAGTAGTAACAATAACCTGCTCCGGTGTAATAACCAACGCGCCCTTGGCAGTTGCCGCACCGTTAAACAGCTTGGCAGCCAGCGCCTTGTATTCCTCCACCACAGCGCCCTCGGTTACATATTCAGCAGTGCCCTTCACCTGGTAGCCCTCAAGGGTTTTGCCATCAAAGGCGGAGATGGCGATGCGGCCATTGTCAGCGATATTCTTCAGCGTAGTGGCCAAAAATACGTCGCCCACGGTGAGCTTGCCGTCAGCAGTAACGTTTTTGAAGCCTACAGGTACGACGTTAGGCTCGTTATCCGCACAGGTGGCGATATCCCAGGTATTATTTTGCAAAACAGCGATTACTTTTTCATTCAACATATTGCTTGCCTCCTTCATAGCTTTGCTTTAACTATATTATAGGCACGCTGCTTTGAGCAGACAAGATATTAGGCAAATTATAAGTTACTCATAAATTGCATAGTATGGGTTGGATGGTAGCGCTTGGCCTCCCTGACATTTATACTATTCACGCTAACAACCAATCGACCATATTTATTACTTTAATGCCTTCATAGGATTGAATAAAGCTCTTATCCATAGAAAGCAACAGCTTCTCGTAATTGTCGTCTACAAGTTGCAGGGGACGCAGTTCCCGCATAAGGGTTTCAGGCGCATTTATGCTTTCTGTCACCTGGATATAAAGCTTATCGGAAGGCTTTTCAGCAATAAAATCTATCTCCGTCTCACCTACCTTACCAATATAAACGCGATAATCGCGCCTAAGCAGTTCTAAGAAAACAATATTTTCCAGAATATGTCCCCTATCAGCGTCACGATAGCCTAAAAGCATATTACGAAAGCCCATATCGCATAAATAATTCTTACCCAGCGTTTTCAAGAGCTGCTTACCTTTTATATCATACCTGCCAACTGCATAGGTAAAAAAGGTAGTTATGAAATAGCTCCATCAAGGATGACTTGCCGCAACGGCGGATACCTGTAACCACCTTTACTAAGTCTATATCTTTATTTTCAATCAATTGGTTGAGATAATCCGGACGATCAATTAGCTTTTCCATTTACCCACCTCCTGTCAATCTACATATATTATAACTCATTTTACGCAAAACAAAAAGTTTCAGACTTGGAGGTCTGAAACTTTTTGTTTTGGAAAGTTTTGGACTTAGAGGTCTGAAACTTTTGCTACCTGAGACCATTGCACACAAAAAACTCCCCCACAATCACTCGCCGCAGGAGGGAGCATTATTTTCATCATACCTATCCGATAATTGCTAAACATGTTATAATGAATGCATAGGTGCTACCTAAAAACGGTAGGCGGTCGCCCTCTTTTGAGGGCTGAGCAGCCCTCGCGCTACAGAAAAACTGAAGCAAAGGGGGTGCTACTATGAGTATACTTGATGTATTGGGCGTTCTTGGCTTTGGCCTGGCGTGCTTCAAAATGGGTTATACCATCGGTAGAAATGCAAAAAAATAACCGCCCGTCCTGCAAGATCAGCGGTTATTTTTAACTAAGTATTCGGGGCAAACCGTCTATCGGTAGCACCTTTTTCTATATTCATTTTACTACTAACATGAACGTTTTGCAAGGGTATTTTTACACACTCTGATATGGAAGCATTTTATTTTTATACTCCGCGCATCGCTTCAGGTAAACGCCTTTACTCAACAGGATTTACCTCAAAGCCAAAAGGCTCCCCTGCAGCCTTACGCCGCAGGCAAGCCTTATAAACGTCTTATAAAATTTTCGACAGGAAGCTACGCGTGCGCTCCTCCCTGGGATTGTTGAACAGCTCCTGTGGCGTGCCCTCCTCCAGGATGACGCCGCCATCCACAAAGCACATGCGGTCGCCCACCTCACGGGCAAAGCCCATCTCATGGGTAACAACGACCATGGTCATGCCCTCGTTGGCCAGCTCCTTCATAACGTCCAGCACCTCGTTGACCATTTCGGGGTCCAGCGCGCTCGTCGGCTCGTCAAAAAGCAGTGCCTTAGGCTTCATGCACAGGGCGCGCGCAATGGCCACACGCTGCTGCTGACCGCCGCTCAGCTGGTCGGGGTAGGCATTGGCCTTGTCCTCCAGTCCCACCTTCTTCAGATACAGGTGCGCCGTCCTTTCGGCCTCCTCCTTGTTGACACCACGCACCTTCATCGGCGCGAGCATCAAATTCTGCAGCACGTTCATATGCGGAAAGAGGTTAAAGCGCTGAAACACCATGCCGACCTCCTTGCGGATTTCGTTTATATTGGCCTCGCCCGTCAGGGGAATACCGTCAATCACGATGCTGCCGCCTGTAGGCTCCTCCAGGTAGTTGATGCAGCGCAGCATAGTGCTTTTGCCGCTGCCGCTGGGGCCGATGATGACAACAACCTCCTTTTCGGCAATAGTCAGGTTGATACCCTTCAAGACCAGCAGGTCACCATAGCTTTTTTTCAAATCGGTGATCTTAATCATTTCCTTGCTCATTTTGTCTCAAACCTCCGCTCCAGGTATCCGGTAAACCTTGCCACAGCAAGAGTCATAAGCAGATAAATAATTGCTACAGCCATCCATATCTCAAAGGAAGCGTAGGTGCGGGCAATAATCAGCTGTCCACGGCGGGTGAGCTCCTCAAAGCCAATGACGGAAACCAGCGAGGAATCCTTCAGCATAGCGATAAATTCGTTGCCCAGGGGCGGGATGATACGCTTGAAGGCCTGCGGCATGATAATATAACGCATAGTCTGCGACCAGGTCATACCCAGGCTGCGTCCTGCCTCCATCTGTCCCTTGTCGATGGACTGGATGCCGGCGCGGAAAATTTCGGCAATGTAGGCACCGCTGTTAATGGAGCAGGCCGAAATGGCTGCCACGTAGGGGTCAACGCGGCTGCCCGTCAGGCCCGGCAGGGCGAAATACACCAAAAAGATTTGCACCAGAAGCGGCGTGCCGCGGATAAAATCTACATATACATTAGCAAAGTAGCGCAGGGGTTTAATGCTGCACAGGCGCGCTATACCCAGCATGCAGCCGATAAACAGGCCCAAGGCAACGCTCACGGCCGTGATCTCCACCGTAATAGCGGCGCCGGCCAAAAGCAGCGGGATAGACCTTGTTATCAAATCAAAATTCATACTCCCAAATCCCTTCTCTAGAAATTCTCCTCACTATAGGGAGATGGAGGAGCAGTTTATACTCCTCTGCAGCGGCAACCCATTACAGTGGCAACCGGCTTGTTATTTTTTAGCACCAAACCATTTGCTGTACAGCTTGTCATATTCGCCATTCTTTTTCAGCTCGGCCAGGGCCTTGTTCAAGTCTGCAGTCAGCTTGCTGTTCTTTTTCAGGGCGATGCCATAAGGCTCTGCCTCCATTCTTTCGCCTACTGTTTTGGCGAAGCTGGAACCCGTCTGCGTCATATAATATTCAACTACAGGCGCGTCACCGATAACAGCGTCAGCACCGCCGTTTTTCAGCTCCAGCGAAGCCTCGTCCTGGGTGTTGAAGGCCTTTACCTTGGCTCCCTCAACCGTTCTGGACTTGTTTTCACCGGTGGTGCCAATCTGGCAGGCAATGGTCTTGCCCTTCAAATCATCAATAGACTTAACGTCGCTGTCCTTGCGCACCATAATCATCAGGCCGGAGGTGTAATAGGAATCAGTAAAATCTACCACCTTTTTACGCTCATCGGTAATGGTCATGCCGGCAATAGCGACATCAATGTTATTGGCGTTGAGCGCGGGGATGAGGGCGTCAAAGCCCATGCTGACAATTTCCACCTTATATCCCAGCTGCTTGCCCATAGCCTGGATAAGCTCAATATCAAAGCCGGTCAGCTCCTTGCTGCCCTCCTTCGGGAATTCAAACGGAGCAAAAATAGGCTCGGTGCCGGCGCGCAAAATCTTTTCGCCACCAGCGGCCTGCTTGTCATCACCGCCGCAACCGGCAAGCAGCAGGCTGCAGGCTGTAATAGCCATCAATACAAATGCTAAAATCTTTTTCATAATAGATTCCCCCTCAAAATAAATCTACCAGGCCTTGCGCCTGAAAGCAAACAGAGCACGACCGGTTCGTCATACAATTACTCCCTTCAATATTGTAGCGCTTTATCAAGTTACAACCATTATATACCCAATTGGGTGCAAGGTAAAGAATTTTTATGAAATAAGTGGTATAAAAATAAAAAACGCACAGCATCCATTACAAATACTGCGCGCTTTGTAACAAAGCAAAAAACAACCCAGCTGACCTGGTTTTCGCCCCCACACCCGCCTGCTGGAGGGTTCGCTCCTAAGCATCGCGCTCCCCACTACTACCCCTCTCGCCTTAATTTTTTTGCGGCAGGACTTACTTCTAAGCTGCACCGTGCTCACAGCAAATTTTCGCTGCTTACGTGGATCGTTTTGCCTGCAACTGGCATCGACTTGCAACCACAGACCTGAGTTGTTCCTGTTAATTATAAGCTCCCTGCGTTTTTTTTGCAAGCGCAGGGCAGGCCATACTTTAATATTTTGGCAAAAGGTGTTATACTGTTTATACTCAAATTGTACGGAACAAAGGGAAAGACTGTTATGATTGCCATACCACAATGCCTGGACTTTGCAGAGGTGCGCCCTACGAAGGAAATCTGCGGGTTCTATTTAAGGATGCTCGAAATTAAAAATAGGGAAATCTACCTGCACAGCCAGCAGGTGGCCAATTACGCCGCCAGCACCGCGGCCAAGCTGGGCCTGCCTGCCTCTGAAATCTCGCAGATTAAGACGGCGGCGCTTTTGCACGATATAGGGCAGCTTGCGGTTCCCAATATTATTTTGGCCAAGCTGCCGTTTTTATCCACCAGGGAGCAGTCCATCTACAAGCGCCACTGCATCGCCGGCGCCAGCATGCTCGAAAACATTCCCGGCTTTGCCATTATCTGCGACATTATCCGCTGCCACCACGAAAAGTGGAACGGCACAGGCTATCCCAAGCGCCTCAAGGGGCAGAACATCCCCATTGGTGCGCGCATCGTGGCCGTCGCCAACTACTATGACCGCAACCTTAACCCCTGCACGCAGCACTGGCAGAAGACACACGCCGACGCCATCGTAGAGCTGCAGAACAAGGCAGGGCTTGACTTTGACCCGGTCATCGTCAGGGCGTTTATCGAATCGGTCATTCCCAAGCCACAGGACCTGCAGGCCAAGTGATAGCATCAGCAGACGTTTGGGCGTTGCTGATGCTATTTTTTTGCTTGCCCGATATAGGGGCTTTATCAGCTTATGCTGCTATAAAATAAATACTTATAAAATGAGGAAGTGTATAAATATGATTTTTTTCGCTATGCTTCTTTTAGGTGCGCTGCTGGGCTTTGCCGGTGCCGGCGGTGCGGGACTCACCATCACCCTGCTCACCGTGGGCTTTGGCGTTTCCATCCACACTGCCCTGGGCGTGGCTCTGGCCGCCATGTCCTTCACTATGCTTTCGGGCACCATCAGCCACTTCCGCGAGGGCGATGTGCTGCTGCGCCTGGGCCTGCCCACAGGCCTTGCAGGCATGGTGGGTGCCTTTGCCGGCGCACATGCCTCTAACGCCCTGGCCGGCGATATCCTGACCAAGGTGACGGCACTGCTCATGCTGGCATCAAGCGTGCTGCTGTACTTTGTTTTATTCCGCAAGGACGTGCTGGATGCCTTCGTAGCCAGGCACGCGTCCCGCGCAGAGGGGGCGAGCCTTTATGCCCACGCTGCCTGCATCGGTCTGGTGACGGGCTTTTTGAGCGGTGCCTTTGGCATTGGCGCCACTGCCTTCATCCAAATCAGCCTGATGCTCTTTTTCGGCATTTCGCTGTACCACGCTATTGGCACCACGATGCTCATTATCCTGCCTATTTCTGTTTCGGGCGGTCTGAGCTATCTGTTTAACGGCCATCTGGATGTGGTCATCTTTTTGCAGACGCTGGCAGGACTGACCATTGGTGCGTATTTTGGTGCCAAGCTGACGCGTCTGGCACCGCGCGACGTGCTGCGCTACATTGTTTTGTGCATGCCCAGCGTTGGCGGCATATTGCTGCTGTGTAAGTAAAAATTGCTGCAAAAAAGGCAGGTGCCCGGTGCACCCGCCTTTTTTTGTCGGGTGGCAGACAACGGTATAACAATAGAAAAATCAACCAACAAAGTAATACTATAGCTTGCTACAAGAATACAATAGTGATATAATAGTGTCAAAAAGGAGGAAGGTTATTATGGCACTAGCAACTATTACTGCAAGAGTCGACGAAGCTGACAAAATACAATTCGATAAATTCTGCAATCACGTCGGTCTCAATACATCAACAGCTATCAACATCTTTGTAAAGGCTGTACTGCGTGAAAAACGCATTCCGTTTCCTCTTGCTTATGACCAGGATCCATTCTACTCTGAGGAAAATATGGCTTACGTAAAAAAATCTGTGGCCGAGCTGCGTGCAGGCAAGGGCAAGGCGCACGAGCTGATAGAGGTGGACGATGAGTGAAAAAATATGGTCTGATGATGCCTGGGACGATTATCTTTATTGGCAGATGCAGGACAAAAAAACCTTGAAACGCATTAATCAGCTTATTAAAGATATCGAACGCAATGGCTGTCTTATCGGCATAGGCCAGCCTGAAGCCCTTAAAGGCGATTTACAGGGTGAATATAGCAGGCGTATCAACGAAAAGGACCGCTTGGTTTACCATATTGAGGATGGAAGAATTTTTATTGCCCATTGCCGCGGACATTACGGAGACAAATAATTTGCTTATTTAATATCCACAGCATGTTGCGCAACACATGGAAGTAACGAAGCTGAGCGCATAGTATATTACTTCCCCCATATCTGACGCATAAAAAAGGCCGGAGCCGCCCACAAAGCAGCACCCGCCTTTTTTTATCCATATATTCTTAGATAACCAGGCCCTCGCCATCGTCCCACAGCACCACGGCATCCTGCGCCAGCGACTGCTGCACGCAGATGACGCGCTGGTTGGCGCTGCCACGGAAGCGCAAATTGGGGTTTTTCAGGTCCAGCACAAACTCGCCGTCCACCAAAACATCAATATACGAAAGCATTTCCTCCGTAATCTCCCACGGTCCCAGGTTGCCTGTAAGCATATCCTTTTCAAAATTATAACCGCTGTAGCACCAGATATCCTTGTCAGGATATGCCTGCCTTACGCGCCGCAGAAACGGCAGCAGCGCCTCCTGGTTGGCAGGCTCAAAGGGCTCGCCGCCCAAAAGCGACAGGCCGCGGATATGCTCATTGCCAAGCAGCGACAGCAGCGCCTCCTGCGTTGCCTGCGTAAACGGCTGCCCGTAGCCAAAATCCCACGTTTCCGGGTTAAAGCAGCCCTTGCAGTGGTGCGTGCAGCCGCTCACAAACAGCGATACGCGCAGGCCCGGGCCGTTGGCAATATCCAGATTCTTTATTTTTGCGTAATGCATACGCCCTCACCCCTCATATATCAAAGATGCATAACCCTGGCCTTAATTTCCTTGGTCTTGCCCACATTCCAGAAGTTTTCGCCCAAATAACCGCAGGTGCGGCGGATAACCGTCATCTTGCCGTGGTCCTTGTTGTGGCACACAGGGCATTCCCATTCGTTGTCGTCGTTGATGGTGATTTCGCCGTCAAAGCCGCACACATGGCAGTAGTCGCTCTTGGTGTTGAATTCGGCGTACTGGATGTTGTCATAAATAAACTTTACAACCTCCTCCAGCGCCTCCAGATTGTGGCGCATATTCGGAATCTCTACATAGGAAATAGCACCGCCGGAGGAAATGCTCTGGAACTGGCTTTCAAACTTAAACTTGCTGAAGGCGTCAATCTGCTCACGCACGTCCACATGGTAGGAGTTTGTGTAATAGCCCTTGTCGGTGACGTCCTCAATCGTGCCGAAGCGCTCCTTGTCGATGCGGGCAAAGCGGTAGCACAGGCTTTCGGCAGGCGTGCCGTACAGGCCAAAGCCCAGTCCCGTCTGCGCCTTCCATTTATCGCAGGCGCCACGCAGGCGGCGCATTACACGCAGGGCAAAGTCCTTGCCCTCGTCCGTGGTGTGGCTGGTGCCCTTCATCAGCTTAGTCAGCTCATACAGGCCGATGTAACCCAGGGAGATGGTGGAATAACCGTCCACTAAATACTTGTCGATGGTCTCACCCTTTTGCAGGCGGGCAATGGCGCCATATTGCCAGTGCACAGGGCTGACGTCACTCTTGATGCCCATGAGCGCGTTGTGGCGGCACATCAGTGCCTCATAGCACAGCTCCAGGCGCTCGTCCAAAAGCTTCCAGAACCTGTCCTCGTCACCGGCGGCGATAATGCCAATCTGCGGCAGGTTTAAGGAAACTACGCCCTGGTTAAAGCGGCCCTCGAACTTGTAATTGCCGTTTTCGTCCTTCCACGGCGACAAAAAGCTGCGGCAGCCCATGGGCGAAAATACATTGCCCTCGTAGTTTTCGCGCATCTTCTTGGCGCTGATATAATCAGGATACATGCGCTTGGCGCTGCATTTTACCGCCAGGCGCGTGATGTAGTCATATTTGCCGCCCTTGAGGCAGTTGTGCTCGTCCAGGACATAAATCAGCTTGGGGAAGGCCGGCGTTACATACACGCCCTTGTCGTTTTTGATGCCCTGCAGGCGCTGGCGCAGAATCTCCTCGACAATCATGGCGTTTTCCTTCAGGTAGGGGTCATCCTCCTGCAGGTTCAAAAACAATGTGACAAACGGCGACTGGCCGTTGGTGGTCATCAAAGTGTTGATCTGGTACTGGATGGTCTGCACGCCGCCCTTCAGCTCGTAGCGCAGACGCTCGTCCGTCAGCCGCTCCAGCGTGTCAGCATCAATGTTGCCGCCGGCAGCCTCCAAAATACCCTTCTTAAACTTTTCGTAGCTTTTGCGCAGATACTTGCCCAGATGGCGGATATCCACCGACTGGCCGCCGTACTGGCTGGAGGCCACGGAGGCGATGATCTGCGTCATAACGGTGCAGGCCACCTGAAAGCTTTTGGGGCTTTCGATCATCTTGCCGTTCATAACCGTGCCATTATCCAGCATGTCGCCGATGTTAATCAGGCAGCAGTTAAAAATCGGCTGGATGAAATAATCAGCATCATGAAAATGCAAAATGCCCTCCTCATGGGCCTTAGAAATTTTTTCGGGCAGCATAACGCGCTTGGTAAGGTCCTTGGACACCTCGCCTGCGATCAAATCGCGCTGGGTGGCGGCCATAACTGCGTTTTTATTGGAATTTTCCTCCATAACGTCCTTATTGCTGTTGCGGATTAAGGACAGGATAGAATCATCGGTGGTGTTGGCCTTGCGCACTAAGGCACGCTGATAGCGGTAAATGATATACTGCTTGGCCAGCTCAAACTTGCCTGCGTCCATCAGGCTATGCTCCACCATATCCTGGATGTCTTCGACCAGCAGACGCTTGCGGTTGCGGTTTTGCACGGCGACAGCAATATCGTGAATTCTTCCCTCCTCAATCTGAAATTCCGGCTCTACTGCCGCATTGGCCTTTTGGATAGCAACAATAATTTTATTGCCGTCAAAGTCCACGGTAGTGCCATCGCGCTTAATAACCTTCATCGTCTTCAACATCCTTTCCTGACATCTTTAGCCTGCTTTTGGCGCAGCAGTAACCCTCAGCTGTTCTTAAAGCTGCATATACGTGACACAAGGCTCTGACCACAACAGCCAAAGCCTTGCACCTATTAACGTCAACAACGACTGCATTCACTGCCTTCGTTCTCTGCGTTATTATTCTAGCACAATATATCGTGGCTGTCAAAGACTATTTTAACAATATATAGTTTTTCTTCGTTTGTAGACTAACTTCGCAGCAATGTTGCACTTAACATTATTTTTGCATTTACCTGCGCCTTGCTTTACATAAAAGTCTTGCAGGGGGGAATGTTACGCAGGCAGATGGCAGGAAAATTTTGCCCTTCTGCCTATTTTTACGCTGTCTCCTTTGTACATGCGCCTAAAAAATGGTACAATGGTAACCAGCTTATTGTTTGTATGGGAGGATGTATTTTCTATGAATAAATCATCTACAGGAAGCGGCATTTTTATGCTCACCCTGTGTGCCTTCATCTGGGGCACAGCCTTTATTGCGCAAAGCGTGGGGGCCGATTACGCCGAGCCCCTCACCTTTAATTGTGCCCGTAGCGTGCTGGCCGTCATCTTTTTAGGCTGCGTCTGCCTATTGTTCGACAAATTTCGTGGCAGGCCGCTGTCCATCCTCGGCAGCAGCGACCCTGACTACTGCCGCCGCCTGGCCAGGGGCGGCATCACCTGCGGCATCTTTTTGTCGGCGGCCATGCTGCTGCAGCAGGTGGGCATCATGTATACCACCGTGGGCAAAAGCGGCTTCATCACCGCCCTATATATCGTGCTGGTGCCGCTACTGAGCTATGTCGTCTACCGCCGCTCCGTCACGCTGCTGTCGGCGATAAGCGTCGGTGTCGCCGCCATCGGCATGTACTTTATCTGCATCAATGAGGCCTTCAGCATCAACAAGGGCGATATGTACACCCTCGCCTGCGCCTTTTGCTTCGCCGCGCAAATCATCTGCGTCGAAAACATCATCAAGGGCCTGGACGGCGTGCGCCTGTCGCTCCTGCAGTTTGCCACCTGCGCCGTAATCAATGGCGTGCTGATGTTCGTCTTTGAGACCCCGTCTATGACAAGCATCCTCGCCGGCTGGGCGCCCATCGCCTACGCAGGCATTATGTCCAGCGGCGTGGCCTACACGCTGCAGATTATCGGCCAAAAGCATGTCAGCTCGGTGCTGGCGTGCATGCTGATGAGCCTGGAATCGGCCTTCGCCCTGCTCAGCGGCTGGCTGGTTTTGGGGCAGGCCATGTCAATACGCGAAATCCTTGGCTGCTGCCTGGTCTTTGCCGCCATCATGCTGGCGCAGCTGCCGCCACAGCTGTTGGGACTAAAAACCAAAGACTAAGGACTGCGTATTTGTGATTGACAAACAGTAACTTATTTCTTATAATATAAAAAAGAGAGATTCCTGATAGTCGCGTGTCAGTCCTCTCCAAATTGTTGTTTTTCGAGAAAGGCTGCCTGCGACCTTAGGCGGTCTTTTTTGTTACCATATTACTTACGTAATTTGATGATGGCAACGATAACAGTGAGGGTAAGCACGGCAAGGTTGCCGAACTGAAGCATTAAAGACAACGCCTCGTATACGGTCACGTTATCACCCCCTTGGCGGGGAAGACTAACCTATAGGAATCTCTCCTGTTTTATTATAATATATTGTTCGTTAAATGACAAGATGTTTAGATAAAGGAGATGCTTTTCATGGATCATTTTGCAGTTCACGCACCCACACAGGTGATTTTTGGTAAAGAAACCGAGTCGCAGGCAGGTAAATGGTGCAAATATTATGGTGCGCACAAGGTGCTGGTGCATTTTGGCGGCCACAGCGCCCAAAAGAGCGGCCTTTTGGACCGCGTCTGCGACAGCCTAAAGGCTGCAGGCCTGGAATACGTCCTGCTGGGCGGTGTCGTCCCCAACCCGCGCCTTTCCATGGTGCGCCGGGGCATAGAGCTCTGCCGTGAGCAGGGCGTAGATTTTATCCTGGCAGTTGGCGGCGGCAGCGTCATCGACAGCGCCAAGGGCATTGGCTACGGCCTGGCCAACCCCGGCGACGTGTGGGATTATTATGCCAGAAAGCGCGAGGTCACAGCCTGCGTTCCCCTGGGCGCCGTGCTGACCATCGCCGCAGCAGGCAGCGAGATGAGCAACTGCAGCGTCATCACCAACGAGGACGGTATGCTCAAGCGCGGCCTGTCTACCGATTACGGCTATTGCAAATTCGCCATTATGAACCCCGAGCTGACCTACACCCTGCCTGCCTACCAGACGGCCTGCGGCTGCACCGATATCATCCTGCACACGCTGGAGCGCTACTTTACCGCACCTGAGGTGCACCAGCTGCAGATTATTGACGGCATCGCCGAAACGCTGCTGCGTACCGTTATGCGCAACGCCTCCATCGCCCTGGCCAACCCCCAAAGCTATGACGCCCGCGCCGAAATCATGTGGTGCGGCACCCTGTCGCACAACGAAACCACGGGCGACCGCACCTTTGGCGACTGGTCCTGCCACCAGCTGGAGCATGAGCTGAGTAGCATGTTTGGCGTAGCCCATGGCGCAGGCCTGGCCGCAGTGTGGGGCACCTGGGCGCTTTATGTATACGAAACCAACCCCCACCGCTTCGCCCAGCTGGCGACCAACGTCTTTAACATCCCCTACAACTACAACAACGTTGCCGCCACCGCCCGTGCAGGCATTGCCGCCATGCAGAGCTTCTTCCACCACATCGGCATGCCCACCAGCATCAACGAGCTCATCGGCAGGGACCTGACGGAGGAGGAGGTAAAGGAGCTGGCCTACAAATGCAGCTTTATGAACACCCGCACCATCGGCCAGTTCAAGGTGCTCACCATCACTGACATGGAAAACATCTACAGGGCTGCCAACTAAGCATTAACCCAAATACAGGCTACCGCCTTAGCAGCAAATGGCTGCATAAGCGCGGTAGCTTTTTTTGCGCAAAACAAAACCCTGCAGCCTTGCGGCTACAGGGTGCTTTGCCTTAGGAAGTACAATATTACATTGCTGCTTCTTCAACAGGATATACACTGATTTGGCGTTTGTCGCGGCCCTTGCGCTCAAACTTAACGCGGCCTTCAACCTTTGCATAAATAGTGTAGTCCTTGCCCATGCCAACATTGTTGCCCGGGTGGAATTTGGTGCCACGTTGACGGACGATGATGCTGCCGGCGGTTACCAGCTGGGTGTCATGAGCCTTGGTGCCCAAACGTTGCGCGTTAGAGTCACGGCCGTTGTGGGAGCTACCGGTACCTTTTTTATGTGCATGTAATTGCAGAATAATTTCAAACATTACTTTCACCTCCTATGTTCCTTGATGCGAACATATTGCGGACACTGACGCACTATAGAAGCCACACCATAAACCATGGTCTGCAATATAGCCTCCGTCAGGTCGTTAGGAGCACTGTTCAATGCTACCTCAAAGATTCCGTCCTCCTGGTTTACGGAGTAGGACGGTTTAAGCTTCAAATGTCTCTCCAAGCCAAGCAAGGGTGCCTGCGTCAGTGCCGAAACAGAGCTGCAGATAATATCCTCGCCCTCTTTGGCATAGCCTGCATGACCACTGACCCTATAGCCTGTAATCATACCCTGCTTATCCCTGAACAAATCGACGGTTATCATTGCTATTAAGCTTCGATAGCGGTGATTTCAACAGTGGTGAACGGCTGACGATGACCTTGACGCTTGCGGTAGTTGGATTTTGCTTTGTATTTGAAAACGAAGATCTTGTCTGCCTTGCCGTGTTCTACAACCTTAGCAGTAACCTTTGCGCCTTCAACAACAGGCTTGCCAATCTTAACGTCAGCATCGTTTACAACGGTCAGAACCTCTTCAAAAACAACCTCTGCGCCAACCTCTGCGTCCAGCTTTTCAACCTGCAGGGTTTCGCCTTCGCTTACGCGGTATTGCTTGCCGCCGGTTTTGATAATTGCGTACATGTATTGCACCTCCCTTAATGATAGACTCGCCAAATACGGTACCCCGATGACCCGGGGATTTTCAGAACCTCTCTGCGCGGTTGGGGCGGACTAAATCAGTCCATACTAGATTAGTTTACACTACTCATATCTATTTGTCAACACTGCTGTTATCCAAAATCATAAAAGTTTCGTTGTGCAGCGATGCGTCTGCCTCCAGCTTTAAGCTGCAGGACAGCTCGCGCTCCCACGCCCGCACATCCTTCGCCGCCAGCCAGCTTGCCAGCCAGGGATTGGCCACCACCAGCAGGCTTTTGGAGCTGCCGCGCCGCTTCAGCAGCGTGCGCAGACGGCGTTTGATTTCCAGCGCCAGCGTTTCACGGCTCTGCACCCTGCCGCTGCCACTGCACACCGGGCAGGGGGCGTACAGCACACCAGCCAGGTTCTGCCGCGACTTTTTGCGCGTAATCTCCACCAGGTTCAGCACCGTGATATCCTGCACCTTGGGGTGCATCTTGTCGCCTGATAGTGCCTGCTGCAGCGTATGCAGGATTTCCTTTTTGTGGTTATCCGTATGCATATCAATAAAATCCACCACGATGATGCCGCCGATGTCGCGCAGGCGCAGCTGCCGCGCTATCTCCACCGCCGCCTCGCGGTTAATCTGCATGATGGTCTCCTCCAGGCTTTCACGGCCGCTGAACTTGCCGCTGTTGACGTCAATAACCGTCATCGCCTCGGTGTAGTCAATCACAAGATAGCCGCCGCTCGGCAAAGGCACCTGCCTGTCGCTGATGCCCGCGATGGCCTCCGCCTGCCGGTTATAGGCAAAAATATCCTCCAGCCCCTGGTACAGCGTCAGCCTGATGTCCTTCGCCTGCGGGATTTGCTGCAGCAGTTCCTCCACGCGCTTATAGACCGCCAGGTTATCCATCACGATTTCCTCCAGATTGGGCCGCAGATAGTCGCGCACAATGCGGATGGGCAAATCCAGCTCACGCCGCAGCAGGCAGGGAGCCTTCGCCACCCGCTGCCTGGCCGCCAGCACACGCCAGTCCGCCGCCAGCTCCTGCACATCGCGCTGCAGGGCGGCATCGTCCACGCCCACCGCCGCCGTGCGCACCACCAGCCCCATGCCCACGGGGCGCACCTCGCCGCACACCCGTCCCAGGCGCTCACGCTCAGCCTTATCCGTTATCTTGCGCGATATACCCACGTAATCTGCCGCAGGCAGCAGCACCACATAGCGTCCGGGCAGGGTGATATCGCGGGTGGCAGTAGGGCCCTTCGTCCCCCGTGCATCCTTGGAAATCTGCACGATGAGGCTCTGCCCCTCGGTAACATCCGCGTTATCTCCCAAATATAAAAAAGCGTTCTGCTCCATGCCTATATCAATAAAGGCCGCCTGGATGCCGCGCACCACGTTGGCGACGCGTCCCTTAAAGATGCTGCCCACCAGGTGCTGCTCCTCTTTGCGCTCCACCAGGTATTCCATCAGGCGTCCGTCCTCCACGAGGCCCATGCGTGTTTCATCCTCGTTGGCACCAATAATTATTTTGGCTGTCATTATCCTTGCGCTCCCCAGTAATTATGATTATCTATTTTAGCATAAATCACAGCCAGTGGCAAAATCAATAACCTGCTTCTATCTCCTTTATTTTGTCATAATAGCGCTGGTTGGCAGGCGCAGCCACACCATGCTTGGCCGCCAGGCGCAAAATCGTGCCGGCAAACAGCTCCACCTCCGACAGACGTTTGGCCAAGGCATCCTGCCGCATAGAGGGCATCCCCTCGTGCGCAAGGCCGCTGATAACCTTGATGCAGTCAGCAAAATCATCCTCCGTCAGGCTCACACCCTCGCAGCGCGCCACGTCGATGACCTCGTGCATGGCGGCAAACATAGCAGTGCGCGCAGCATCGTCAGCTAGCGCGCCGCCGTAGTTGGTTTCGTACACCATGCAGGTTTGGTTAATGCCCACGTTAAGCATCAGCTTGGCCCACAAAGCGTGCAAAATATCCTCCTCACGCACATATTGCAGCCGGCAGCGCTCCAAAAAGGCGCATACAGCATCAAGCTTAGGCTCCAAGGCCTTATCCACGCAGCCGATTTTGAGCATTCCCTGATGCTGGTAGGTTAGGCTGGTGCCCTCGCGCACCGCGTCCATACCCAAAGCCACGCAATGCAGCACGTGCTGCGCGCCAAAGCGGGCAATCAGCCTTTCCTCGCTGGTGATACCGTTAAGCACCGAGATAATCACCGTCTCCTCGCCCACCAGCTTGCGCATCTCATCCATCGCCTGCTCCAGGCCGCTGAACTTAGTAGCAACAAGCACCAAATCCACGGGCTGCGCTGCCTCCGCAGGCTGCAATGCAAAATCCTGCAGCTTGCCGTTGATGGTATATTTATCCTGCTTATGGCGCGCCAAGCGCTTGCTATCCATCACAAAGCGCACCGCGTCGCGACCACAGGCCTTGCAGACGGCCTCGCCGTACAAAAGCCCCAATGCGCCCATACCAACAATTGCCACTTTCCTTATTTCCATAGTATATTTACCTCTTTCCTATAATATATGTGCTTAAGCCAGCAAAGCCTTGATCTCGGCTAAATTTTTTGCAAAGTAAATTCCCTGCTGCCTGGCTTCGCTCGACAGGCCTAGTTTAATCATATGCGCCAGCTGTAATTTGAGTGCGTCATAATAACCGTCAAGGTTGTACAAAATGCAGGGAGCGGCAAGACGCCCCAGCGATACCAGCGACATCACCTCGGCAATTTCCTCCAGCGTGCCTGTGCCGCCCGGAAAGGCGATAAAGGCATCGCCCAGCTCAATCATCTTCGCCTTGCGCTCACCCATGGTCTGCGTAACGATTAATTGCGTAATCTCATCATACACATAGCCTGCATCCACAAAAAACTGCGGCTCCACGCCTGTGACGGTGCCGCCTGCAGCAAGCACGCTGCCTGCCAAGTCGCCCATCAGGCCCGACTTGCTGCCGCCGTAGACAAGGGCGTGGCCGCCGGCGCCAATCCACTTCCCCAGCTCGCGCGCCGCCTGTTTGAGAGCAGGCGCGTTGCCGTCGCTCGCCCCTAAGTATACCGTTATCTTCATTTCTTATCCCTCCACCAAAGCAGCACCAGCCGCCGGCTGATATATGCGCACACAGTAATGCACACTACTCATCTAACATCAATCTGCCTTTTTTTGCTTTAGCCTTCAGCCGTCTCATTTGTTCTTTTTCTATCTGTTGAATGCTTTTCTCTGGAACAGGCAAATCTTCCGGCATAGTTCCACCTATTTTTTCTATAGCATTTCTAACCTCTTTTCCTACTGAAAAATGCACCTTCGTTGCTCCTTCCGCACCTCTAACCTTATCTTTTCTCAGCTTTTCTTCCGTTTGTGATATTCTGAACAAATTAGCGATAAGTTCAGTGCTTCCCATATAATCCAAAATCTTTTGTTTTGCAGTTAAGCCCTTTCTATCGTGTATGTCTTCTACATCCAATCCACCATACAATCCCATATATCCTGCGTTCTGGAATATAGCAAACTCTTCGTTTGTTATAACTCCTGCATCATGTGCTGTTTCCACCAGAAGCTGATTCCATTGTTTGATGTCCCCACGAATAACGAGCCTTCTCCTATCTTCATCAAGCTGATTAAAATGATCTGCTACTTCCTGTCTATACGTCTGAATAGCAAAATAAGTTTGTCCAAGTGCTATAACTTCTTTCCTCGGATCACCATTCTGCACAATCAAATAGCAGGCATATCTCGTAAGTTCATAATCCCTAACGGGCTTTTTTGTAGCACCTGCCTCAACGATTTTGCTGACCTCAGCAAAATCGTATGTTACTTCATGTCCGCTATTCTCGCAAGAAATCATTGCCCTATCAATTACCTTTTGAAAGTTTCGCCATTGAGAATAGTCAAGTGCAAATGCAAGCTCTCTTGCGCTCCAATACTCACTTCCATCTTTCCTAATATATTTAATGTCTTCAAATTTTTTATAGTCTTCAACGTTTAAATTTGGCATATCATCACACTCCGTATCACAAACAGTCGCATCTCAAAAAAGCAAGGCCATTATATCTTTTATTTTAAATCTTCCCCCACCTAAATATACCGTTATATTCATCCATCATCCCTCCACCAATATGCTACAAGCAGCCAGCTTATATACGCACAGACAGCCAAGCGCAGCGCCTGCAAATAGTTGAGGATGGCAAATTCAAAAGCCATACTATGCACGCTCCTAAAAATTATTGTCTGCCAAAGCTATTATGCTTACATTATAATACACCAGGAGCAAGGGTTCAAACACCACCTTTGTCATAATGCATATTTCTATACGCAAAACGGCCCTATCACATCGCTATAAGCGAACAGATAAGGCCGTAATTTTTCGTTTATTTCAACACAGCACCGGTAAACGCTGCATCGTTTTTAGC
>CAVKMV010000021.1:0-23013 GCA_963657675.1 Ruminococcus intestinalis | reverse complement strand
GCCGGTTGTCTCGATCTTATTTTAGACCGAAGACCCCAACACTTATTATAGAACCCTTTTTTGTTAAGTGGCTAGTAAGTCAGCGATTTATTTGACGTTTACGAAATACCTGCCCTTTCAGCAAGTTAAGCTCATCACTTTAACGTTTATGTGCTAACCCAAAAAGGCTGCCTCCAGCTTATTACTGAAGGCAGCCCTCGTTATTTCAATTTACTTTTTAAAAATGCTCTTGAAGCAGTCGCGGGTGGAGCGGCTGAGCATGCCGCCGGCAGGGTTGTCCTCGTATTCCCTGTCGCGGGAATCGCTCAGGGATGCCACCACAGCACCTGTCTGCATATCATAGAATTTATAGATAAGGCTCAGGTAGGCGTTGTTGTAGTATTTTTCGGATACCCAGCGTCTTTTGGGAACGTAATCGGTATAGCTTTGGCGTACACCGTTTTCATCATAGTAGTAACGGGTGACAGCTTCCTTGTAGTCCTCATAGTAGCCAGGGACGTAAACGGTAGTGTAGCCGCAATGGTTGACGGTGATACGCAGCTCCAGCTCCTTGGGGTTCTTATCTGCTATGGCACTAGGGTCGGTGTTATAAACCGCGTTAGGCTCCTCCAGTACGTTGATATTTACCTTGCCTGCTGCCTCGTACACAGCGGCAACAACCTTGTCCTCCGGGTCCTGGTCGGCAACGAAGTTGCTCACAGGCGAGCCTGCCCTGTTATCGATGACGGTCAGGTGGACGGTTTTGACATTTTGGAAATTATAGTTGGGGTTCTTATAGGGCTTGGCAGCAAGTGCTACAGCACTGGTGCACAGTAGCATTACAGCAAGTACAAGCATAAAGATTTTTTTCATATTTTGTCCCTCCCTTGATAATGCAATGGTTTTATTTATCTGTCAGCATAGCCTTGATGCCGGCAAAGGTTTCCGGACTGATGATGTGCTCGATGCGGCAGGCGTCCTTTTCGGCGATTTCCTCGGCCACGCCCAGCACCTCGTTGATAAAGCGGGTGAGTGTTACATGACGGTCATAAACGGCAGTGGCCTTTTTTTGCCCATCCTTGGTTAGCAGAATGCGGCCGTCAGGCTCCATAATAATGTAATTATCGCGCTTTAATATGCTCATGGCACGGCTGACGCTGGCCTTGGTAAAGCCCATTTCCTCAGCGATATCAATAGAACGCACGTTGCCGTTGCGTTTGGTGAGCACCAGAATTGTTTCCAGGTAATTTTCCCCGGACTCTAATAATGACATATCTATTACCTCCGTAAAAACTCTGCGAGCTTGCAATATCCATAGAATTATTATTATTTTAGCACATTTTGCCCTAACAGTCACTAGCACAAATGATGTATAATAAAAAATACAGTAGATCCGTGCATCTGGTAAGCATAGGCTTACTTATATGGTGCGGTTAGCAGAAAAGAGGTAAGGCTGATGTTAGCTTTTATTAAGGAAAGCGCCAGCGTCTGGGACGTTTTGCGCAAGACGCAAAAGCCCATCGTGCTTTATGGCATGGGCAATGGTGCCGATAAAATATTGGACTGGTGCGAGGCAAACGGTGTGCAGGTGCAGGGCGTTTTTGCCAGTGATGAGTTTGTGCGGGGCCAGCAGTTCCGCGGCTTTACGGTGGAGCGCTACGACGTCTTGCGTGCGCGTTTTGGGGATGAGCTTTTAGTGGTTATCGCCTTTGCCAGCGAGCGGCCGGAGGTGCTGGAGCGCTTTGCCGGTCTGTCGCAGGAGCAGCAGGTGGTGGCGCCGCATCTGCCGCTGTTTGACGAGGCAAAAACCGTTAGCATGGAGTGGCTGGCCCAATATGAGCAGGAGCTGCAGCAGGTGTATGACGGGCTGGCGGATGACGCCTCGCGTAGGGTGTTTGCCGCTACGCTTAACTACAAGCTGAGCGGTAAGCTGGAGTATCTTTTTGACTGTACTACGCAGCGGGAGGGTGATTTGCGTGAGCTTATCGCGCCAACGACAGACGAGCTGTACCTGGATTTGGGTGCCTATAACGGCGATACGCTTAATGAGCTGGGACGGCTGACCGACTGGCATTGGCGTGGAGCGTTGGCAGTGGAGCCTGACAGGCGCAGCTGCCGCAAGCTGCGCGCTGCCGCAGAGGCCCTGGCGGCCAAGGGCTTGGCGGTGGAGGTGCACGAGGCTGGCATTTGGAGCGAAGCAGGCGAGCTGGGCTTTAGTGACAGCGGTGGCAGGCAGTCTACCTTTATCGGCGCGCAAAAGCGGTCTGTGCCTGTAACTACTATTGATGCGGTGGCAGCGGGGAGAGCCGTGACCTTTATCAAGATGGACGTGGAGGGGGCGGAGCTGCAGGCTATAGCCGGCGGCAGGCAGACTATCAGCACTTTCAGGCCTAAGCTGTTTGTGGCGGCATACCATTATGACATGGATTTGTTTCGCCTGCCGCTCTTATTGTGGCAGCTGGTGCCGGAATACAAAATTTACCTGCGCAAGCATCCATATGTGCCTGCGTGGGAGCTAAACTTCATCTGCAGGCTATGAATCTTGCATATTTATAAGAGTAAAATCCTGGGAGCAATTCCCGGGATTTTTGCGTCTTCCCCAAAAGCTGTGGTTGTTGCACAAAGGCTTAAAGCGCCGACCACACCACAGGAATTGAGGGATACTAAAAAAAGAGGAAGACGTTGTGGATTATTTTTATTCTGCCGTAAAGACATTCTATTTTTAACAATAAAAAAATTCAGAAAACACTAGACAAGTTATGCTGGATATGCTAACATAAGAATTGCAACGAATGATATGTAATATGCTTGCAAACACGTAAAATATTACATGTTGTATGGGAAAGGCTGTAATAATTTATGATGATAGGGGATGAGGCATATGTATAAGTGCCGGGCAGCAACAACTAAAGAAAATATCTGGTTTCAAAAAAGGTTTTGTCAGAATGAGCAAATGGCTTTCCAGCTCATTAAAAATTTTAAGATTGAGATCGAGGTATATGAAGAGCTTCCACCGTGGCATGGTGTTTATAATGCTAATGGTAGCGACATCCTTTTAAAGGATACGATTATCATGCTTAAGGTATGTGATTTGGCAAAGAGAATAGTGTATTATCCTGTTTTTTCGGAGAAAGTTGGCAAAAGGCTGCTTGCCAGGTGGGATATGCCCTTAACGCCTAAAATAACGGTGTTTGCAGATTCGGGTGCTGAGAAAGAAGCTAGTGCAGGCATTCATGAAGATAACCGGAGCTTGCGGAGACTGATTGAATTTGCACGCCTTTTTACGATAGTGCCGGATCGTTTGCACAGACCAATGCCATATGGGTTTAATAATTTATATTCCCAGCTTCATCGGGGACCGGAGATGGGAGTTGCACCAGAGACTGTTAGAATGATTAACGGGATTTTGGCTGATTTTATTAATCGTTGTGATCAGGAAAGGTATATCTGCTGTGATAATCTGCAGGATTTTATTGACTACTTAAAGAACAAATACAAGCTACTGGAGTTTAAAGAAGGAGATTTTACGAGCTTACGGGAAATAATGAAAGCTAATTATCCTGACGATAAAATTTATTTTTGAGTATGCAGTAACGCTGCAATGCTGCTTTAGCAGCAGATGTTGTAGCGGGAAGCATATAATTAACTGAATAACAAAGTACAATAAGGTACTGTCACGCAGTTTAGAAGCAGCCTATAGTGGTTATGGGTGCAGCCGGCGGTGTGGCAGTCCTTTTTGTTTTGGTTGGTGAAGGCGGTTGTCGGCTTGGTGTTAAACTGACCGCTCACCTTATAGGAAATGTATGGTATAATTACACATGACTAACAGAGCTCTTGCGATTATCAACAATATGTTATCGAAAGAGCGTATAACGATAGTTGTTTTTAGAAAGGAGATCTATGTTATGAAAAAGCTTTTTGCCTTCTTCATGGCTATGCTGCTGGGTATTAGCCTGCTGGCAGGCTGTGGCAGTAACGAAAAAAAGACTAATGACAGCATGCAGGCTAAGGCACAGGTTAGCACAGCTGTTGATAAGGCCAAGGATACGGCCGCAAAGACCAATAATGGGCAGGATACTGCTACCAACATCAAGGCCAACAGCGGCAAGCTGAAGATTAGTGAGGGTGAGGCCTACACCGACAAGGAGCATGTTGCTGCCTATATCAACGAATATAAAAAGCTCCCCAATAATTACATCACTAAAAACCAGGCCAAAAAGCTGGGCTGGCAGACTAAGGGTACTCTGGATAAGGTTGCACCGGGCAAATCCATCGGTGGTGACCGCTATGGCAATTACGAGGGCAAGCTGCCTGCAAAAAATGGTCGCAGCTGGACGGAATGTGATATTGACTACGTTAAGGGCAACCGCAACAGCAAGCGTATAGTTTTTTCAAACGACGGATTGATTTATTACACGGGTGACCATTACAATAGCTTTAGTAAGCTGTATGGCAAATAAGGAGAACAAGATGCGTAAGATAACCTTGGATCTAAAGAAAATGGCAAGCCTGCCTGACCTGCACAAGCATCTGCGCCGTGAGCTGGCGCTGCCTGTATATTATGGTGCAAATTTGGACGCGTTATATGACTGTCTGACAGATATAACCGAGGACACGCAGCTTTTGGTGCCTGCGGCCGTGGCTGATGACGCTAACCTGGGCTGGTATGGTCAGCAGTTTTTGCAGGTGCTGCAGGACGCGGCAGCGGTAAATGAACACCTGCAGGTGCTGGTAAAATAGTGGGGACTGGTGGATGCTGACGAAGATTTTGCGCGGTCTGCTGCTGCCGCTTGCACTTTTGGCCTTGTGGCAGCTGGTGAGTGTCAGGGAGGTATTCAGTCCCTATCTTCTGCCACAGCCTGCGCAGGTAGCGCAGGCAGCAGCAGAGCTATATGCAAGTGGCTCGCTAGCACGGCATTTGCTTGTGAGCCTGCAGCGGGTGGCGGCAGGCTTTGGCCTTGCGTGTGCATTGGCTCTGCCGCTTGGCGTTTTGTGCGCGCAGAGCAGGCGTTTTGAGGCTTACTGCTGGCTGCTGCTGGAATTTGTACGCCATGTGCCGCCGTTGGCAGCTGTACCGCTCATCATATTGTGGGCAGGCATCGGAGAGGCCTCCAAGCTGACGATTATCGTGCTGGCTTCTTTTTTTCCTCTGTTTTTGAATACCTATAGCGGCGTGCATAATGTCGACACTAAATTGCTGGAGGTTGGGCACAGTCTGCACTTTAATACCTGGCAGCAGGTGCGCTACATCCGTCTGCCTGCGGCTTTGGAGGCTATTGCTGTGGGCATGCGGCTGGCACTTGGCTATAGCTGGCGCGCGCTCATCGGCGCGGAGCTGATTGCGGCAACGGCAGGCATTGGTTATTTGATTTTGGATGCAGAGGAGCTGTCACGACCGGATGTGGTGTTGGTAGGCATGCTGGTGATTGGTCTTGTTGGCACAGCCATAGATTATTTGTTTTTGCTGCTGCTTAACGCCTTGTTTCCCTGGCGCAGGAAAGAGAAGGACGGTGTACAATGACTGCGAATGTAACTGGTGTCGTGCTGCAGGCGGACGGTATTTGCAAAAGCTTTGGCACAAAGCGTGCCCTGCTGCCTGTGACGCTGTCCTTTGCCGGGCAAAGCTTTACCTGTATCGTGGGGCGCAGCGGCTGCGGCAAAACCACGCTTTTGCGGCTTTTGGGCGGATTGGAGGCACCTGATGAAGGCAGCATCCGGCTGGCTGACGGTTTGCGCCTCGCTACTGTGTTTCAGGAGCCGCGGCTCATGCCCTGGCTGACTGTTGCCCAAAATATTACCCTGGCAGCCAAGGCTGATGAAGCTCTGAGCGTGGCAGCCTTGCCACAGCTGCTGCAGCTTTTGGGCCTGGATGGCTGTGAGGAGCTGTATCCCCATCAGCTGAGCGGGGGAATGGCGCAGCGTGTGGCCTTAGGCCGGACGCTGTTTTATAACCCGGATATCATCTTGATGGATGAGCCCTTTAGCGCTTTGGATTATTTTACGCGGCAGGGACTGCAGCGCACGCTGCTGACTTTGCACGCGGCGCAGCACAAGACGGTTGTCTTTGTTACACATGACGTGGAGGAAGCCTTGCTTTTGGCGGACAGCGTCGTTATAATGGATAATGGCGGCGTTAAAGGCACGCTGCCCGTACAGCTGCCACGGCCGCGGCAGGCAGCTGATGGCGCTTTACAATTGCTGCGGCAGGAAATTTTGCAAGCACTGTAATTATTGCAACTACTGTAATAAAACAGCTGCGGCTGCAGGTTAAGAAAGGAGTTCATCAAGATGAACAAAAAGCTTATCGCCTTAGGCTTAAGTGTTTTAACAGCATTTACTCTGCTCACTGGCTGTGCCACTGACAAAAAAGAGGCGACGGCGCCGCCAATTAAGGAATTGAAGGTTACCTATGTCAAGGCACCGCTCAACATTCCCAGTATTGTGGATAAAAATAACCAAACTCTGGTTAAGGAGTTTGGCAAGGATAAGATTACCGTCAGCTTCCCGGAGATTACCTCCGGTGCCAAGCAGACGGAGGCCATGGCTGCTGGCAGCCTGGACGTGGCTAGCGCCTTGGGGGGCACCAGCGCTATTTTGGCAGCCTCCAACGGTGCTGACGTGAAGGTTGTAGGGATTTACAGCCGTGCGCCCAAGGCCTTTAATATAATGGTTAAGGACCCTGCGATTAAGACTGCTGCCGATTTGCAGGGCAAAAGGGTTGCCGGTCCCAAGGGCACCATTTTACACCAGATTTTGGTCGCAGCATTAAATAAGGAAGGCCTGAAGCCTGATGCAGTCAATTTTGTATCACTGGGCATTCCTGCCAGTGTCAACGCGCTCATGGGCGGTGAGGCAGATGCAGCCCTGGTGGCAGGTGCGGATGTCTTGCGCGCGCAAAAGGCAGGCGCGCGTATTTTGTGCAATGGTGAAGGCCTGGTTGATGCCACCATCGTTATTGGTGTGAGCGGTAAGCTGCTCAAGGAGCATCCCGAGGTTGTAAAAAAATATCTTGCTGTCAACCAGCAGAATATCGACTTTATGAACAAGGAACAGGATAAGGCGTATGAATTTGCAGCTAAGGAAACAGGCCTGAGCCTGGATGAGGTCAAGCTCATGGCTCCTTGGTATGATTTCAGCACCAAGATTACGGCAAAGGACATCAAGGACCTGGAGGAAACACAGGACTTTTTGCTGGCAATGGGTATGCAGAAGAATAAGATTGATATTAAGAGCATGCTGGCAGAGGTAAAATAAGCCTCCAATAGCTAAAGGACGCGCGGTGTGGTGACTGGGAATGCTGCCAGCAGCCGCGCGTTTTTGTGTGCTTGTAAAAGACGGTGCTTTTTGGTAAGATAGATGGGAAATAAAAGCGTAAACGAGGAGCAAGAAAATGATTTTGAGCGCAGAAAACCTGTCATACAGCTACGGTGACAGGGTTTTGTTTGAAAATATAACCTTCAACGTAGAAGAGGGCGATAAATATGGTATTATCGGCGTCAACGGTACGGGTAAAAGCACGCTGCTGCGCCTTATCGCCAGCCGTGAGGCAGGCACAGGCAAGCTGGAAATTCCGGGCAACGTGGTGATGGAATATCTGCCTCAGGACCCACCCTTTGAAGCGGAGGCGACAGTGCTGGAACAGATCTTTAAGGGAGACTCGCCGTTGATGGTGCTTTTGCGTGCTTACGAAACAGCGGTGGAGCAGGCAGTGGCACAGCCGGATGATGCTAGAGTGCAAAAGCAGCTTTTGTCACTGCAGCAGCAGATGGATTCCCAATACGCCTGGCAGCTGGAAAGTGAGGCTAAGGCTGTGCTTACGCAGCTTGGCATCAGCAACCTGCAGCAAAAAATGGGCGAGCTGAGCGGCGGTCAGCGCAAGCGTGTGGCATTGGCCGGCGTGCTGGTGCGGCCGTCGGACCTGCTGATTTTGGACGAGCCGACTAACCATATGGATAACGCTACTGTTGCTTGGCTGGAGCAGCAGCTTTTGGCACGCAAGGGAGCGCTTTTGATGGTTACGCATGACCGTTACTTTTTTGACCGCGTCGTTAACCGCACGCTGGAAATTGACGGTGGGCAGGGTTATGTGTATGTGGGCAATTACAGCCTTTTTTTGCAAAAGCGGGAGGAGCGGCGTGTGGCCGAAGCTTCGGCGGCACAAAAGCTGCGCAATATCTACCGCCGCGAGCTGGCGTGGATTAGCCGTGGGGCGGAGGCGCGCCGCACTAAAAAGAAGGACCGTGTGGAGCGCTTTGCTCAGATAGAGGCTGAGGTGAAAAACGTCAAAACCGAAGCCAGCCTGGAAATGTCATCTGTCAGCAGCCGCTTGGGCAAAACCGTCATCGAGCTGGAAAATGTCGGCATGCAATGGGATGGCAGGGATTATATCAAGGACTTTAGCTATATACTTTTGCGTCATGACCGTGTGGGCATTGTGGGACCCAACGGCGCTGGCAAAAGCACGCTGATGGATATAATCGCCGGCCGTCTGGCACCGACCAGCGGGCAGCTGACTGTGGGGCAGACGGTGAAGATTGGTTATTTTGCACAGCACAGCGAATTTGCTGACAGTAATATGCGTGTGCTGGAATACATCAAGGAAGCTAATAATTACATCGAAACGGCAGACGGACAGCGCATAAGTGCGGCGCAGATGCTGGAGCGTTTTTTGTTCCCGCCCGAGCTGCAGTGGGTGCCTGTAGCAAAGCTTAGCGGCGGCGAAAAGCGCAGGCTGTACCTTTTGCGCGTGCTCATGACGGCACCGAACGTGCTGCTTTTGGACGAGCCGACAAACGATTTGGATATTCCTACGCTTTCGGTATTGGAGGATTATCTGGACAGCTTTGCCGGAGCAGTTATTGCTGTGTCGCACGACCGTTATTTTTTGGACCGTTTTGCGCAAAAGATTTTCGCCCTGCAGGAGGATGGCAGCATTAAGCCTTATATTGGCGGCTACACAGATTACGTGGAGGCGAAGGCCGCTGAGGCTGTGCCGGAGGTGGCAGTGCCCAAGGCAAAGCCTGCGGAGGAGTCAAGGACGGCTGAGGACGCAGCTGTGCCTAAAAAGAAGCTCACCTATGGCGAACGCATTGAGCTGCAAAAGCTGGATCAGGAAATTGCCCGCAGCGAGGCAGAGCTGAAGATGCTGGGAGCAGAAATCAATCAGTGTGGTGCAGACTTTGAACGGCTGGCACAGCTGACCAGGCAGCAGGAGCAGGTGCAGCAGGAGCTGGACGCGATGGTGGACCGCTGGGCCTATCTGTCGGAGCTGGCTGAGGCCGAAGGTTGACAAACCGCGGGCATATTGCTAGAATTACATATGAAAAAATTGATGTGGATTTTTTCTGATTAAGAGTCATCTTTTCGCCACACGACTGCAGCATGGTCGTGTGGCTTTTGTTATATTGCGGGATAAGGAGAGTTAAATGTTAGAAATGCTTGCTGCAGACAACCGCGACAAGGTAAAGCGTCTGCTGAACGTTATGCTGCCGATTATCGGTACGCAGGTTGCGATTATGGGAATGAACTTTTTTGATGCCAGCATGTCGGGACAGGCCGGTGACGTGGATTTGGCCGGCGCTGCCATCGGCGGCAATATCTGGATGCCTGTGCAGACCTGCTTCAGCGGCATTTTACTGGCAGCCATGCCGCTGGTGGCCAACCTTTTAGGCGCGGGCGAGAAGCAAAAAATCAGCGTAGTCCTGCGACATGGCCTGCTTTTGGCGCTGTGCTTCGCGCTGGTCGTGCTCGCGGCAGGGGCAGCCCTTTTGCCGCATTTTCTTTTGGGTATGGGGCTGGAGCCTGCGGTCTACGGCGTGGCATTGTGGTATTTGGCCGGCGTGGGGCTGGGTGTGGTGCCGTTCTTTTTGATTACGCCGCTGCGCAGCCTGATTGACACCTTGGGATATACCCAACTGACAATGAAGCTGTACCTTTTAGCGCTACCTATCAACGCCTGCTTAAATTACGTGCTGATTTTTGGCAAGCTGGGACTGCCGCGCTTGGGAGGCGTAGGCGCAGGCGTGGCTACCGGCTTGACGTTTTGGCTTTTGCTGGCTATGTTTGCCGTTGTCGTATTGCGCCTGGAGCCCTTTCGTGGTTACAATGTGCTGGGACTGGTGCGCCCAACACGCCATTGGCTGGGGGAATATTTGCGCATTGGTGTACCTATGGGCATTTCTATATTTATGGAAACCAGTATTTTTGGCGTGGTGGCCTTGTTCGTCGCCAAATTTGGCACCGAGGTGATTGCGGCGCATCAGGCTGCACTCAATTTTTCTTCACTCATATATATGTTCCCCTTAAGCTTTTCGCTGGCACTTACCATTGTGGTGGGTGTGGAATACGGCGCATGCAATTATGACGGAGCCCGTGCTTACAGCAGGCTGGGGCTGGAGCTGAGCCTGGCGATTGCTGTCTTTTATATGGCGGCCGAGCTGGTGACACGTGAATACATCGCTCTCATTTATACCAGCAACCCGGAGGTGGTGGAGCTGGTGAAGGCGTTTTTGGTGTATGCGCTTCTGTGGCAGGGTGGCGATGCCGTGGCAGCGCCCATCCAGGGGATTTTGCGTGGCTACAAGGATGTTAACGCCACCTTTTGGTCCGGCATGCTTGCCTATTGGGGCATCTGCTTGCCTGTGGGCCTGCTTTTGGATTACAAGCTTGGCCATGGTGCCTTTTCCTATTGGCAGAGCCTGGATTTTGGCGTCATCAGCAGTGCGGTTATTTTGTCCGTCCGCCTTTTTTCTCTGCAAAGAGGATTTCGCTGAAGGCTGCTGCATTGGCCAAAATAGGCTGTATATGGTATAATAACGCTATCTATACTATTGACCGAGGTAACAGATGGAAGAGAATATTTTAGAATATGTTGGCAAAAGCTTATATCAGACGCGCATCCTGAAGGAAATGAAGCGTTATATTGTATTCCGCGCCCGCTGCGCTATGCACAGCAGCGCTATAGATGGCCTGCTGCAGTTTTTTGCGGCTAATGAAAAACGCCGCTCCTGGCTGAAGGGAAATCCATCCTTTGTGGAGCAGACCACGCGTAGCTTTTTTTATAAGGGCTCTACCTGGGACGAGCGCCTGGAGCTGGTGAAAAACCACGTGCTGATTATGGAGGAGCTGTTTACGCCGCAGCTGATGGATGAGCTGTACGCTGACGGCAAAATGGTGCAGCTGTGGCAGGACAGCTATGAGGATAAGCCGCTGACGCTGAACCTGTGGTTTCACGCAGGCCAGCGCAAGGAGGGCTGCCTGTCCATTGATTTGCTGTATGATGACACAGCCCTGTACCAGATAATGTTTTGGTTTGCCAAAAATAAGGCAGATGGCAGGAACGTTATTTATATCGGTGCCCTGCAGGGACCGCAAAACGGCAGTGAGCTGATCAAGGGATTGACGAAGGCGTTTTTTGGCTACCGCACGAAGAATTTGATGTTTTATGGCCTGCGCAGCTTTGCCAAGGCTATTGGTATAGAAAACATTTACGCAGTGGCCAACGAGGGCTATTATGCGATGAACCATGTACGTATGGACCGCAAGCTGAAGACGGATTTTGGTGCTTTTTGGCAGGAATGCGAGGGCCTGCCATGTTCGGATAAGCGTTTTTATATTATGCCTGTGGCAGAGCACCGCAAGTCTATGGAGGAGCTGAAGCCGTCTAAGCGTGCGCAGCACCGTCGCCGCTTTGCCAAAATGGATGAGATGGAAACGGCTGTGGCCGCGGCCCTCAGACAGTATCAAAAATAAATTTGCTTTAATGGCTTCAACAGGGGATGTTTTGGCGCACCCCTGTTTTTTTATTATTGCTTATGCTATAATGACAGTATATAGCTCTGATTGGAGGTAAAGAAATTGAAAAAACAGCTGGCTACTTTATTGCTGACATTTATTTTTTGCTTCACTACAGTAATTCCCGGCTTTGCTGCGGATGCGGCTATACCGATGTCGGATAAAATTACTGCTATGGAAAAAATGCTTTACGGTACCGAGCAAAGCGGTTCGCTTATCCAGCGTATGGACAGTCTGGAGGACGACGTTTATGGCACCACTACCTCGGATGCGATTTTGAACCGTGTTGATAATATGTATGATTATCTGGAGGGTACGCCGGATAACGGGGAGGCCTCCTTTGCCACCAAGCTTAACGTGGTGGAATGGAAGATGTCTGAAAGCATGTCCGGTGGTGCGGCCAAAAACCGCATTGAAGCAACCGAAAAGCTGCTTTATGGCCAAAGCCAGGGCGGTTCTCTGAGCGCTAGGCTGGAAACCCTGCTGAAGCTAGCCTCCTATAGCGATGGCAAGGTACCGGTGCAGCAGGTGACGTTGCCTAAGGATTCTGTTTTCAAGATCACCTTTACCTCCGAGCTGAGCACGAAAATGAGCCGTCAGGGAGATGTCGTTAACTTTAAGGCTGCCGATAATCTGTACGTCAATGATGTGTTGGTGCTACCTAAGGGCGCAACCGGTGTGGGCGAGGTAAAAAAGGTTGTACAGCCTGGCATTTTTGGCAAGGACGGTCGTATTGATATTAACTTTACTTATATCTATGGCGTAGATGGCACCAAGATTCCTATCACCGTGGGTGAGCTGGCCAAGCAAAAGGCCGAAAGCATTGCCGGTGCAGCCGGTGCAGCTATTGGCGGTATGATTATCCTTGGGCCTGTAGGTCTTGTAGGCGGTGCCTTTGTCAAGGGCAACAGCGTTACTATTCCCGTTGGCTGTGAAACCTTTGTGCAGACTGCTGAGGATACTTCGCTGCAGGGCGTAGTATATCAGGAATAAAAAATTGGAATAACAGTGAAAAGCTTGCCTGTAAGGGTGAGCTTTTCTTTTTTTTATGATATAATGTTAAGTGGATTATTATGGAATTTTTTCATCTAGCATACAAAAGGAGTTTTTTTATGAACAAGACCTTTATCGCTACGGCCCTGGCCTTGGGCCTGTGTCTGCCGGCGTCGGCAGCACAATATACCAATAGCGGCGATTCGCGCTACGATGCTCCCAGCTTTGCCGATGAGGAGAATAGCAAGGCGGTCAACAGCGTTGTGCCGGAGCGCAAAACCAAAAAGCAGGCCGACAAGGAGGCAGCACAGGGACTGCCAATTCATCTGACGGCCGAGCATGCCGAATACGACAGCACCAGCGGCGACTTTCATGCCAGTGGCAATGTTGTTGTGACCCAGGGAACAGAAAAGCTGCTCACTACCTATGCATCGGGTAACATGAAGACAGGCGACATCTGGCTGGAGCAGGGGGCGACTGTGCAGCAGCCCCAAAGCAACATGCATGGCAAATGGGCTCACTATAACTTTAACACCAAAACCGGTGAGATTAAGCAAATCAGCGGCACTAGCGTCAAGGATATTTATGATGCACCGCACGCTAAAATTTATCCTGACAAGATCGTGGTAGATGAGGGCGGCAGAATGTCGCGCTGCCCGGCAGTTAAGCATCCGCCGTGTCTGTCGATTACAGCCAAAACCTTTGAAATATATCCTAAGGAAAAAATGGTTGCCCACGACGTGAAGGTGTTTGTGCGTGGCAAGCACGTATATTCCCGTGATTTGTGGGTGAATACCTTTGACGATAGCGGCAAAACTAAAATTATGCCGCGCATAGGCTTTGATGACAGCGAAAACGGCACGTTTGTCAAGCTGGAGGTTGAGCAGCCGGTCAGCGAAAAAACCAGCGTTGAGATGGATCTTCCCTATTACTCCAAGGCAGGCTTTAAGCCGTATTATGCTATCAAGCATAATGAGCGCAACTTTAAAATTACCTATTCCTATGGCTGGGATGAGGACGATGATGATTGGTACAAAAAGGCCAATAACTGGCGCTTTGATTACAAAAACCACCACATTATGAAGGGGCTGCCCTTGAGCTATTCCGGCTATTTTGAATATGGCCTGTGGACGAAAGAAGATAACAGCCGTAAGAGCTGGCACAAGGAATATGCTGTTTATTTAAATCATGATCCCATTTACCTGTTTAACTCCAAGAACACGGTATTGGATCTTACTATTGGTAAAAAGTGGGTTAACGAAAGCTATACCGGCGAAACTAAATCTACTGACATGTATTATGCAACGCTGGGTCAGCGCATTTCGCCTAAGTGGCGCACCTGGGTAGGCTACTACCGCGAGGATCTTACCAGCAATATGTTTGATATTGGTCAGCCGGATATGGCGCAGGAGCTGCGCAATGGCTTGTCCTTCAGTCCGGATGATAAAAATACCTTTACCTTTATCAACCGCTTTGACCTGGAACAGGGCAGTCAATATGAGCGTGACTATCGCTGGCTGCATAAGTTCTGCTGCTGGGCCTTGGAGTTCACCTATCAGGATAAGCAGTATAAGGATGACCACAGCTTTAAGCTTCACTATTACTTCTATAACTTATAAGCACGAGGATAATTATGCAGGAAATTATTAAGCAAAGGTTTTTGGACCATTTAGAGGTGGCCAACGCCGTTATGAATAGCGGCATCTTGCAGCAGCTGGAGCATGTGGCCGTTGAAGTAAAACGGGCCTTGGCAAATGGCAATAAGGTGATGTTCTGCGGTAACGGTGGCAGTGCTGCCGACAGCCAGCATCTGGCGGCAGAATTCGTGGGCCGCTTTCAGAAGGAGCGCGCAGGCCTGCCTGCCATCGCGCTTACTGTGGATACATCTATTCTTACAGCAGTAGGTAACGATTATGGCTATGATAAGGTGTTTGTGCGCCAGGTAGAGGCGCTGGCCCGTCCCGGGGACGTGCTCGTGGGCATTTCAACCAGCGGCAACAGCGCCAATGTGGTGCAGGCTGTAGAGCTGGCTAAAGCTAAAGGCGTCTTTTGCGTGGGCATGACGGCGGCCGGTGGCGGCAGGCTGGCCCAGCTGTGCGATGAGTGTCTGGCTGTGCCGGCCAAGGTCACTGCCCGTGCGCAGGAAATGCATATTTTGATAGGTCACATTTTGTGTGAGCTGGTGGATGGTGAATAATTTGGCAGATCTTGCTGTAACAACCTTTTTGGCCGAAAGGATTAAGAATATACGCATCGCAGTGCTTGGCGATGTGATGCTGGACCGCTATTTTCAGGGAGAGGTGAAGCGCATTTCGCCAGAAGCACCGGTGCCGGTGACCCGCATTACCAAGATTAATTCTGTGCTTGGCGGTGCTGCCAATGTGGCCGCCAACCTGGCGCATCTGGAGTGTCAGGTTTATATGGGCGGCGTGACGGGCGATGATGAAAACCGCCTGCTGCTGGAAAGCCTGCTGGACGCTGCAGGCATCGACCACAGCGGCCTGGTGAAGAGCGCACGCCGCAAAACCATCACCAAGCTGCGTGTTTTGGGCGGCAACCAGCAGATGCTGCGGATGGATTTTGAAGAAACCGGTGATTTGTATCCTGAGGAGATCGTGGCACTGCGTCAATGGCTGGAGGCGTTGCTGGACAGCGGCCTTGATGGTATTATCGTGTCGGATTACGCTAAGGGCGTATGCTCGGACGATTTTTGTCAATGGGTTATCGCCCAGGGCAAGGCCTATGGTATTCCTGTTTTGATTGACCCCAAGGGTGCAGACTGGACGAAATACAGCGGCTGCGATTTTATCACTCCCAATTTGAAGGAAATGTGTGAGGCAGCAGGCTGCGAGCGTGCCAACGAGGATGAGGCTGTTGTTGCTATGGCGCAGGAGGCCAGGAGCAAGTTTGGCATCAAAAACGTCATCGTTACGCGCAGTGAGCGTGGTATGAGCCTGGTAAACGCAACACAGGTGCTGCACAGTCCTGCTACCGCTATCGAGGTGTTTGACGTGTCAGGTGCAGGCGATACGGTGGCGGCAACGCTGCTGGCAGGCGTGGCAGGCAGGCTGTCACTGGCGGACGCGGTGTTTATGGCCAACCGTGCTGCAGGCATCGTTGTGGCTAAGGTTGGCACCTATCCCGTGCACCGTGACGAGCTGCTCAAGGACCTGCTGACAGAAGAACGCAAGCAGGGCCGTGGCTACCGTACGCTCAGCTGGCAGGAAATTGCTTCACTGGCGGCAACCTGGAAGGCCTGCGGTGAAAAAATAGTCTTTACTAATGGCTGCTTTGATATTTTGCATGTGGGTCATGTAACCTACCTGGAAAAGGCACGCAACCTGGGCAAGCATTTAATCGTCGGTCTTAATACGGATGCCTCAGTGCGCCGCCTGAAGGGCGAAACGCGTCCGCTGGTGCATGAGCTGGACCGTGCGCGCGTTCTGGCAGCACTGGCCTGCGTGGACGCGGTGGTGCTGTTTGACCAGGATACGCCTACGCAGCTAATAGAAACAATTCGTCCTGACATCCTCGTCAAGGGTGGCGATTACAAGCCTGAGGAGGTTGCAGGACGTGAATATGCCGGTGAGGTGCGGATCATCGATTTTGAGGATGGTTATTCCACGACCGGCGTGGTAGAAAAGATTGCCAAGATGGTTAAGGAGGGCAAATTATGATTATCGTAACTGGTGGCGCCGGCTTTATCGGCAGCAATATAGTTAAAGGCTTAAACGACCGTGGCATTGATGATATCCTGGTCGTTGATAACCTGACCAATATGGTGAAATTCAAAAATATCCAAGGCCTGAAGGTTAAGGATTATATGGATAAATTTGCTTTTATGGACGCCTTGAAGGCCGGCAAATTTAATCATGAAAAGATTGACGTTATATTCCACGAGGGCGCCTGCTCTGACACTATGGAATATAACGGCAAGTATATGATGGAAAACAACTTTGAATATACTAAAAACGTGCTGCATTTTTGTCTGGACCGCAAAATCCAGATGATGTATGCCTCCTCTGCCTCCACCTATGGCAGCGGTGCGCACGGCTTCCGCGAGGAGCCTGCCTGCGAGGAGGCGCTCAACGTATATGCCTTTTCTAAGCTGTTTTTTGACAACTATCTGCGCCGCCTGCTGCCGCAGGCCCAAAGCCAGGTTGTAGGCCTGCGTTATTTTAACGTATATGGTCCGCAGGAAAACCATAAGGGAAAAATGGCTTCGATGATTTTCCAAATGTATAACCAATGGAAGGCAGAACACAAGGTAAAGCTGTTCGGGGCCTATGACGGTTACGGTCCGGGCGAGCATACCCGCGATTTTGTCTATGTTAAGGACGTTGTTAAGGTTAACTTCTATTTTTGGGAGCATCCTGAAATCAGCGGCATCTTTAACTGCGGCACCGGTCATGCGCATCCCTTTAACACTCTGGCTAAGGGCGTGCTGAAGCATTTCGGTAGCGGCGAGCTGGAATACGTTCCCTTCCCCGAGGTGCTCAAGGGCAAGTACCAAAGCTTTACCGAGGCTGACCCTGCCAACCTTTTGGCAGCAGGCTATGATGGCGGCTTTACCCAGATAGAGGATGCTATCGAGGAATATTGCGCACTGCTTGATAAGACTGGCGGTTACTACGTATATGAAGGCTAAGGCTGTCTTTTTTGACCGCGACGGCGTGCTCAACGTGGATGTCGCTTATTTGTACAAAATTAGCGACCTGCGCTGGATTGAGGGCGCACGCGAGGCTGTAGCCTATCTGACGGCGCTTGGCTATAAAATTTTTATCGTCACTAATCAGAGCGGCATTGCCCGCGGCTATTACACAGTGGAGCAGATGAACGAGCTGCACGCTTATATGCAGCAGGAAATCGCTGCTGCCGGTGGCAGGGTGGAAAAGATTTATTACTGTCCGCATCATCCTGAGGGCAGCGTAGCGGAATATAGCTGCGTTTGTGACTGTCGCAAGCCTGCACCTGGTATGCTGCTTGCAGCCTGCGCCGAATACGATGTTGACAAGGAGCACAGCTTCCTAATCGGCGACGGCAGGCGTGACGTGGAGGCGGCAGAGGCAGCAGGCATTAAGGGCTATTTGTATAGCGGCGGCAGCCTGCTGGACTTTGTGAAGAGGATTGTGGGCTAGCATGGAATACCAAAACATCCTACTTATAAAAATGAGCTCCCTGGGGGATATCCTGCACACGCTGCCCTTTGCGGCGGCGCTCCGCAAGCGTTTCCCCAAGGCTAAGATTACCTGGCTGGTGCATCCGCAGTTTGCCGGCTTTGTGCCCGATCCGCCTGTAATTGACGAGGTCATTTATTTTGACAAGGTGAAATTTAACAAGCTTGGCCTTGGCGATAAGCTGAAATATTTCTGCCAGATGCGCTCGCTGCTGCACAGCAGACATTTTGACCTGGTTATTGATATGCAGGGACTGTTTAAGAGTGCTGTGCTTGCTGCCATCAGCGGCTGCGATAACCGCATTGGCTATTGCGAAATGCGCGAGGGTAGCGGCCTGGTGAGCAGGGCCATTACAGGAGCACATGCCAAGGACCACGTTATTGAGCGTTATCTGGATGTGGCACGCTATTTGGGCGCACAGGTAGAAACGTTGGATGATGTACAGTTTCCTCTGCCGGATTTGACTAAGGAGGCTGCCGGCGTTGAGCAAAAGCTGCGTGACCTTGGCTGGGATGGCGGCAGCTACGTCGTTATCGTGCCTGGCGCACGCTGGTGGACCAAGGAATGGCCGTTGGCGCATTATGCGGCGCTGGTGCAAAAAATTACGGCTGACGGCACCTTTGTGGTGCTGGCAGGCGGTCCGGATGATGCCACGAAGGGTGCGCAGATTGCTGAAGCGGCCAAGGCTGGCAGGGTACTGGATATGACAGGCAAAACGTCACTGCGCGAGCTGGCAGCGCTCATCAAGGGCTGTAGCTTCTATATCAGCGCTGATACCGGTCCGCTGCACTTTGCGGCTGCCCTCAAAAAGCCGTTGGTGGCACTGTACGGACCCACTAAGGCAGACAGGACAGGACCATATGGCAGCAAAAATTCGACCGTTTTGCTGTCCCCTGCCCCGTGCGCAGGCTGCTTAAAGAAAAAGTGCGATAATTGGCATTGTATGCATGATATTACGCCGGAGGCTGTTTATAAAATTTATCGGGAAAAGGTGGCACAGGGTTGATGACACAGGCTGTAGAACTCAATGGGAAGAAAATATTGGTGACGTTTTTGATGCATTTGGGCGATTTGACGCTGACTACGCCCTTTATCCACGCGCTGCGTAAGGCTGCGCCAGAGGCGCACATCACTTTTTTGGCAGATGAAAAGCTGAAGGACGTGGTTTTGCATAACCCCTATCTGGACGAGGTTATCACGATTGACAAAAAGGGTAGGGACAACAGCCTTTTGGCGCTCATGGCCTGTGCCCGCCGTCTGAGCAGGATGGATTTCGACGTGCTGATTAATTTGCATCCCAACGAGCGCTGCAGCTTTATTGACGCCTTCACGAAGGTGAAGCTGCGCTGTGGCACGACGCACACCCTGTTTAAGCCGCTGTGGGACGTATTTACGCCGCTCAACCGCAAAATTCACGCAGCAGATATGTATTTAGACGTGCTGACGCAGCTGGGCGTAAAGGATTTGCAGCACAATGGTCTGGAAATCTTCCCCAGTGAGGAATATATGCAGCATGCAGAGGACTTTTGGCGTGAGCATGGCGTTTTTGCCAGCGATAAGCTCATTGGCTTTAATATTGGCAGTGCCGTTGTCACCAAACGCTGGGCCCCCGAGCGCTTTGCCCGTGTGGCCGATATTTTGGCCGGCAGGGGCTATAGGCCTGTGTTCTTTGGCGGTACGATGGACGAGGAAATGGTGCAGGAGGCCGTAAGCCATATGCAGATCACGCCGGTGGTGGCGACAGGTAGCTTCCGTATCGGCGAGCTGGCAGCAGCCATGCGGCGCTGCAGCCTGATTATCACCAATGACAGCGGCCCTATGCACGTCGCCATCAGCCAGAAGGTGCCTATCGTGGCGATGTATGGTCCCTCCAGCCCCAAGCTTTATGGCCCCTACACCAAGGAGGCGCTGATTGTGACAGCTATGCCGCCGTGCTTGGGCTGCGCCGATGGCATGAAGCACAAGTGTGCGGATATGCAGTGCATGACGCGCCTGACGGTGGAGCAGGTGGTGGAGGCAGCAGAGAAGCTGCTGCAGGCAAAAGGAGAAGAAGCTTGAGCAGGCAGAGCAGTATCACCGGGGAGATTTTATTGCTGTGTGAAAGAAGAGAGATGGCGCAGTTTTTGCACGTCTATCTCCGTTATTTGTTTAAGCAGGGCGCGCGCCTGCCCAATATGCAGATTGTGAATTACCAGGGTCTGGATAAATTGGGAGCTCTGGCGAAGCGCCTGTGGCAGCTGGAGGGCAGGGAAGCGGTGCATACCGCCGTTTTCTTTGCTGATGCTGCCGACGAGCGCGAACGGAGGATGCGCAAATTTTTTGCGGTGCGTGACAATACTTTTTTTAAGGAAGTGGAGTATTGCACGCATTTTTTCTTTCCTGGCAAAAAATCCACCAAGCGTTGGCAAAAGGGCTATCTGGAGGATTTGCTTTTGCAGTCCCTGCGGCATGAAAGTGCCGAATGCAGCGATTACTATAACCTGTATAACATGAGCGCGGAATATCTTTTTTTGGTCAATAACAGCCGTGGCAGCGAAAACAAATTGCAAAATCACAGCAGGCATCTGCTGTATGCTTATCTGGCCGGGACGGAAAAATATGTGGGCCTGTGCCTGGGCGAGGCGGCGCTGGCAGGAGCGTTTGACCTGTCTCATCCCTGCTATGACAGCTTGAAGGAATGCCTGTTGGCGTTAAAATGACGTAAGCTTTGCATAAATTGTTTTTTTGCGTATTAAATCGTCTATTCCTGTTATTAAAGCAGGTCTGCTTTTTTATAATTGGAACAGACGAATTTTTTATGATATAATTTACGAAGTAAAAAATATCTATGAGGGAGAATTAGCTATGTTTGGAGAAATCATTGGTGCGATCAGCAATTTTATGTATAGTTATCTGCTGATTATCATGCTCGTGGGTGTAGGCCTGTACTACACGCTGCGCACACGCCTGGTGCAGGTGCGCCTGTTTAAGGAAACTATACGCGTTATTTTAGAAAAGCCCGTGGGTGCAGGCGGCGTTTCGTCCTTTCAGGCGCTCATGGTATCTACGGCGTCCCGCGTAGGCACAGGCAACATCATCGGCATATCCACCGCCATCTGCCTGGGTGGTTATGGCGCTGTATTTTGGATGTGGGTTATCGCCATCGTCGGCGGTGCGTCGGCCTTTATCGAAAGCACCCTGGCGCAAATTTACAAGAAGCGCAGCCCTTATGGCAGCTATGGCGGTCCTGCCTATTACATCGAGGCTGCCTTGGGCAACCGCACGCTGGCAGTTATCTTTGCGGCGGCGCTCATTATTACCTATGGTGCGGGCTTTAACATGCTCTGCTCCTACAATCTGCAGTCCACCTTTATGGCGCTCAGCTTTTATGACGAAGCAACTACTCCCTGGGTTATCGGTGCTATTGAGGCCGTGCTTGTCGGCTACTGCCTGTTTGGTGGTGGCAGGCGTGTAATCAGGGCTACATCGACCTTGGTGCCGCTCATGGGTGTAATTTATATTTCGGTGGCCTTTGTGCTGACTATGCTGCATATTGACCTCCTGCCGCAGATTTTTGGCAATATCTTCAGCCAGGCCTTTGATTTTGCAGCTATCTTTGGCGGCTTTGCCGGCAGCTGCATGATGTACGGCATCAAGCGCGGCCTTTACAGCAACGAGGCTGGCGTCGGCTCGGCGCCGAACGCTGCTGCTGCTGCAGACGTGTCGCATCCGGTTAAGCAGGGCCTGGTGCAAATGCTTTCTGTTTTTATTGATACACTGCTCATCTGCACCGCCACTGCCTTTATGTGCCTCAGCTCCGGCGTGGAGCCAACCAAGGAGCTGGCAGGTGCACCCTATGTGCAGGCGGCGCTGGCTGCCAGCATGGGCGAAGCCTCTAAGCTGTTCATTACGGTTTCTATGGTGCTCTTTGCCTTTACGACGCTGCTGGGCAATTTGTATTATGTGGATAGTGCCTTTGCCTACATTCTTAAGCAGGTTCCTAGCAGGGCCTTCACCCTATGCTACCGCGTGCTTGCCTGCGTGCTGATTTTTATCGGCGCAGGCTCCAGCATGGGCACGATGTGGGACCTGGCGGATGTCACCATGGGCTTTATGGCGATCATCAACCTGCCTGTCATCTGCATTTTGGGCGGCCCTGCCCTGCGGGCGCTGGATGATTATACAGCGCAGCTGGCAGAGGGCAAAAATCCCAGCTTTAAGGCAAAAAGCATCGGCCTGGAGCAAAAGCTGGATTATTGGCAGGATTAATGGCGCTGCCATGATAAGTAAGGCTGTAAATGCTTAAAGCAAAAGCACACAACGGACAAGCTGCCAGCTTGATGTTGTGTGCTTTTTTGTGCAATAAAACGTGTTGCGAATAAAAACAATCGTGCGCGCATAATATTCGTGAGAAAAAATGTCAGATTTTGCATTTATTCGTGGAAAAAAATGTAATTTTTGACATTTTTCTTGACGAATGAGCGGAGGGGAAGGTAAAATCATAGTAAAAGGCTTGTGGAAGGGAGGGCAAAGAGCATGCGCAGAAAAATAATGCAGCGCCTGCAAAACTGGCGTAGCAGTAAAAACAGGCAGCCGCTGCTTTTGTATGGTGCCAGACAGGTAGGCAAGACTTATATATTAAAGGAATTTGGGCAACAAAGCTTTAAAAACGTTGTTTATGTTAATTATGAGGAGGACAGGGTTCTAGCTGGATATTTACAGCTCAGACTAACTCCCGCATATATTATCCAAACGATAGAAGAGCAGTATGGTGTGAGTATTTTGCCCGAGGATACACTGCTTATTTTTGACGAAATACAAAGCTGTGAACGGGCACTTACAGCATTAAAATATTTTGCTGAACAGGCACCACAGTATTGCGTTGTTGCAGCCGGCAGCCTTTTGGGTGTGGCTATTAACCGCCAACAATTTTCTTTTCCTGTAGGCAAGGTGCAGCTGGAGACGCTTTATCCCCTGGATTTAGAGGAATTTTTGTGGGCTTGTGGCAAAGACATGCTGGTGCAGCAGATTCATATGGCATATGACAGCAATATGCCGCTGCCGGATATATTGCATACACAAGCATTAGAAT